>CAZCEX010000038.1:0-15286 GCA_964497785.1 uncultured Thermoanaerobaculia bacterium
CGTTGAATCAGCGGCGCCTTCCGGGTGTCGTTTGGCCCCTTTTTCGGCGGATTCTTGACCCATACCACCAGTATAAGCCTGCGAATCGGCCGAAAAACGACCTCAAACGACTCTCCAAAATCCATCCACCATCAATGACCTACACCCTCCTAGAGCCGTAAGCTCAGTATACACCTCAGAAGAGGGGAGGGCTGGTCAACGTCCCGAGCGGTGCGCTACTCGACGGAGAACGCCTGCAACTCTACCGGAACGATGTCCTGGAACGTCGCAGTGTCGGGGATGATGACCTCCAGGTCATCGATCCAGACGGTGTCCCCTGCATTCGAGTAGGTGCGCACTTCGATGATCAGCCCCGAGTGGCCGTCGGCCATCGTCCACGAGTGGCTCGCCAGGTCCCAGCCGGCACCGAGGCCGTAATCGGAGTTTCCGCCCGCCGACCCATCGTAGCCGGTGACATCGCTCGGGTCGTCGTTGTAGTGGGCCCAGATGCGGCAGCTCGGGGCGGCGCTCGGTGTGTCGTCATATCGCGCAAAGCTGGCGGTAACGACGTCCCCGTCGTTCAGGCCGGTGATCCATGCCACGAACGCCTGCGGAGTACCGCTGGCCGCCTGGTCTACCAGCTTCAGACTTCGCGAGCCGGTGTTCACCGGGTCCGGGGCGGTCACGTTGAACGCGTCGATGTCCGAATACTGGCCGATGATCGTCGAAGTACCGTCCTCCCACCCGTGCGTCATCGTCTGCTGCGCCCACGCCGGCGCTCCGCATACCAGGGCCGCACACACCAACACAAAAAACCATTTCACCTTCATAATCCCCTCCCTCGAGATCTCGTTTTCCCCCGGAGCGGTAAAGACCCGGTATCAATACTCAATCACATACTGGTCTGAACCGTCCTCCGCCATGGTACACCTGCCGTTGAAATCTCCTCCAGGAATTACCGATTGAGGGAAAGACCAACATGAGCCGCGGGAATAGGGGCGCGTCGAGATACGATTATGTTGGGTAGAAGATGTATCGGGAGGCAGAACCATGTACATGCGTTTTGTGCGCCTCAAGGTCGAGGAGGGGCGGTTTTATGATTTCCGCCTGTTCTATGACAACCGAATCATTCCGGCCCTTCATGATACGCCGGGATGCCTGTTCGCGAGCCTGCTGCAGCCCACCCAGGACAGTAATGAGTGCGTTTCACTGACCTTCTGGAAGAACCAGGCCGCTGCGGACGCCTATGAGAACAGTGGGTTGTATGACGATCTGCTCGACGACTGTGACGATCTGCTCGCCGAGGTGATCGAATGGCGGGTTCGTTTGCCTCGGGAAGGGGCGGAGGAGGTTCGTTCGCTTCAGGATCCTGAGGTCGAGTGTCTCCCGGTTCGAGTGGGTGGCGGAGGTTGTGAGATCGGTGAGCTTTCGACGCCGAATCTCTTCGTTCGCATCGTTTCAGCGCGTATCGAGCTCGGGCGATTCGACGAACTCCGCGAGCGCTTCGACAATGAGGTGGCGCCGGCACTGCGCTCGACGCCGGGCTGCCGCGCCGTGTTCCTCGTCGAGGGGGCGCAGAAGAAGTCAAAAGCGTTGTCGGTTACAGTCTGGGAGTCGCAGGAGGATGCGATCCGATACGAAATGAGCGGCGCCTTCGATGACCTGACTGCAAAGGTGAGTGAGTTCTTCTCCCGCGTGTACCAGTGGAAGGTCTCGCTGTCGCCCGAACGACAAGCAAGCGGAGTGCAGGGGCGGGATCTCGACGTGGAATCGTTCAATCTCGTGACCGGGGGCGGGCTCGAGGACTGAGGGACTCATCCGCGGGGAGGCTGTCGTTGGTAAGAGAAGGTGGTCGAAGGCTGTTGCCGGTGGGTACCTGAGCCGAGGGGGAGTTTGAGAGACATGATCACACTGAACGTGGCGCCGCCGAACGGTCAACCATTTTCGCGCACGATCGAAGAGGATGCACAGATCGTCATTGGACGATCTTCCCAGGTCGATGTCACCGTGGCCGACCGCTCGATGTCACGTCAGCACGCTCGGATGTGGTGTGCCGACGGCCTGTGGTACGTCGAGGACGTCGGATCGAGAAACGGAACCATCGTCGATGGGCGCCCGGCCGAGGGCGCTGTCGCCGTGATCTCGGGAACGGTGCTCCAGGTGGGGGGGACCTCGATCACCATCGATGCACCGAATGAAGGTGCTAAGACCTCGAACTTCAGCGGCCAGACCCTCTTTCGGTCGGCAGCCGAGCTGCTGGGGGAGGTGCCGACGGATGATCCATCGAGTGGGGACGAACGGCGCCGACACGAGTCGGTCGAAAGCCTGCGCATTCTCAACGACGTGCACAAGGCGCTGGCGAGCTCGATCACAGTGGAGGAGCTGCTCGAGCTCATTCTCGACCGGGCCTTTGAGCACCTTCGACCCGAAGAGGGGGCGATCTTCCTGAAGGGGGCCGAGGGTGAGGTGACCTGCGTTTCGAGCCGATCGCTGAAGGGCGATGGCAGGGGCCTGACCTTGCGGTCCTCCAATCTCATCGATGAGGTCGTTGGGCGCAGCCAGGCCGCCCTGGTTCTTGATGCCCAGAGCGATGGCCGGTTCAACCAGGCGATGAGTTTGCTCGATGCCGGGGTCAGAAGCCTATTGGCGGCTCCGATGCTCGACAGTGAAGGAGCGACCGGCATGATCGTGCTCGGGTCGACCCTCAATGTACGTGAGTTCTCTGAAAGCGACATGGAGCTGCTCGTCTCGCTCGCGTCGGTTGCTGCGATGCGGATTCGCAATGTGCGCCTGGCGGAGGAGGCGGCCGAAAGGCGGTTGTTGCAGAAAGAGCTCGACCTGGCCCGCCAAATTCAGGTTGCTCTGCTGCCGAACGCGCTGCCCACAGTTCCGAATTTCGAGCTCCGGGCCGGCAACATCCCTTCGCGCGGAGTTTCCGGGGACTTCTACAAGCTCGTCCTACGCAACGACGGTCGGGAATGAGTCGTGATGCTGGCCGATGTTTCGGGCAAGGGCATGGCAGCTTCGCTTCTGACCGCATCTTTAGAGGCCCTGTCTGCGCCGCTCATCGAGAGCGGCGCCGAGCCGGTGGAGATCTGCACTCAGGTGTCTCGCCTGCTGTTCGAGAGGACACCCCCGGAGAAGTATGCGACCTGCTTTTTTGCCGTGCTTGAACCGGAGACGGGAAAGTTCACCTACGTCAATGCCGGCCACAACCCGGGGTTGCTCCTGCACGGAAGCGGGGTCTCGGAGTGGCTGAAATCGAGTGGTGTGCCGATCGGCATCTTACCGTACGGGCCCTTCGAGCAGCGGTCGGTCGAGCTGGCTCTGGATGATATGATCGTGCTCTATACGGACGGCATCACCGAAGCGGAGAACCCCGAGGAAGAGGAGTACGGCGAGGATCGCCTGCGCATTGTTGCCGAAGCACACTGCACCGAGCCGCTCGCCGCCCTCGCCGGCGCCATCGAGGCCGATGTGCACGCCCACGTTCGCGGCGTTCCTTTCGCCGATGATCGAACCCTTGTGATGGTACGGCGGTGTGCCGAATAATGGGGGAGAATCAGAGGGTGCCGGCAAACATTGCCTCTCACCTTGTCTCGATGGCGCAGCAGCAACCCGAGGCAACGGCTATCCACTGCCCGTGGGGCCGGAGAGGGGGAAGCCTGACGTATGGCGAACTCGATGCCAGGGCTTCGCACATCGCTCGAGGGCTCACGACTCTTGGTATCGACCGCGGCGTGCGCACCGCCCTGATGGTGCAGCCGGGGCTCGACCTCTTCGCGCTCGCGTTCGGTCTCTTCAAGTGTGGAGCGGTCCCGGTGCTCATCGACCCGGGCATCGGCGTGCGGAACATGAAGAGCTGCGTCGATCGGGCGCGACCCGAGGCGTTCATCGGCATCACGAAGGCTCACATGGCGCGGATGATTCTCGGTTGGGGTCGAAAAACCGTGCGGCACTCTGTGACCGTCGGTCGGCGTCTTTTCTGGGGAGGCCATACGCTGGCCCAGGTCGAGAGCCTCGGGCAGGGCGGCGATTTCGAGATCGCGGCTCCGGGCGCCGACGATGTCGCGGCCGTAGTCTTTACTTCGGGAAGCACCGGTCCGCCGAAGGGGGTGGTCTACCGGCATGGAAACTTCGCCGCTCAGGTCGAGAGCATGCGCTCGGTCTATGGTTTCGGTCCGGGCGAGGTCAACCTGCCGACCTTTCCCCTCTTCGCCCTCTTTGACCCCGCTCTCGGTATGACGACCGTCATCCCCAATATGGACCCCACCCGGCCTGCACGGGTCCGGCCGCAGAACATCGTCGGTCCGATCCAGGAGTACGGTGTGACGACGATGTTCGGGTCGCCGGCCCTGCTCGATACCGTTGGGCGTTGGGGCGAACGACAAGGCGTTCGGCTGCCGACCCTGCGGCGGGTCATCTCTGCTGGAGCACCGGTGGCGCCACGGGTCATCGAACGGTTCCTCAGCATGCTCGAAGAGGGCGGCGAGGTCTTTACGCCATATGGCGCGACCGAAGCGCTGCCGGTGGCCTCGATCGCAAGCTCGGAGATCCTCAGTGACACCCGGGCCGCCTCCGAAAAGGGTGCCGGGACCTGCGTCGGCAAACCTGTGCCCTCGGCCGAGGTAAGGATTATCCGGACCACGGACGAGGCGATTGCCGAGTGGGATGAAGGGCTCTGTCTCCCACCCCATGAGGTTGGTGAGATCGTTGTCAAAGGGCCGCAGGTGACGCGTGAGTACTTCGAGGCGCCTGACCATACGCGTCAAGGCAAGATTGCCGACGGCGAGGCTGTGCGCCATCGCATGGGAGATCTGGGCTATTTCGACGATGATGGCCGATTGTGGTTCTGTGGGCGCAAAGCGCACAGGGTGGAGACTCCCGACCGGACTCACTACTCCGTGCAGTGTGAGGGTGTCTTCAACGCTCATCCCGGAGTCTTCCGAAGCGCCCTCGTCGGTGTCGAGCGTCATGGCGTGCCGGAACCGATGCTCTGCGTCGAGCTCGATCACGAACAACGCCTCGACAAGGCTGAGGTCCGCCGCGAGCTGCTCGAAATGGGGAAGTGGCATGAACACACCGCCGCTATCCGAGAAATCCTCTTCCACAAGGCTTTTCCTGTGGACGTGCGGCACAACGCCAAGATCAACCGGGCGACGTTGGCGGCATGGGTTGCACGCAAGATTGGCGGCCGGCCGGCGGTCTTCGGTTCATGAGGACAGCATTAGTCACTGGAGGTGGAGGATTCCTCGGGTCGGCGATCGTTCGCCGGCTCCTCGACGAAGATTGGATCGTGCGGTCCTTCAGCAGAGGAAAATACCCTGAGTTGCTGGCCGCCGGTGTCGACTGCCGGAGGGGCGATCTCGCAGACCGGGAAGCCGTCGCAGGCGCCGTTGCCGGGTGCGATGTTGTTTTCCACGTCGGCGCGAAGGCGGGTATCTGGGGCGCCTACCGGGAGTACTACGAGGCGAATGTCTCAGGGACCGAGAATGTTCTCGCCGCCTGCCGTGAGCACGCCGTGGGCCGGCTCATCTACACCTCGAGCCCGTCGGTGGTGCATGGGGGTGGAGCGATCGAGGGCGGTGACGAGAGCCTGCCCTACCCCGACCACTTCGAAGCGCCCTACCCCGAGACAAAGGCCATGGCAGAGCAAGCTGTGCTGGCTAGCAACGGCCAGTCACTTGCCACAGTCGCCCTCAGACCCCACCTGATCTGGGGTCCTCGGGACAACCACCTCGTGCCGAAGATCATCGCCCGGGCGCGGGCCGGCAAGCTCAAGCTGGTGGGTGATGGGTCGAACATCGTCGATACCGTCTACATCGACAACGCGGCCCAGGCCCATGTGTTGGCTTGTGAACGACTCGAGCCGGCAGCTGCCTGCGCGGGCCGTGCCTACTTCATCACCAACGGTGAGCCTCGACCATTGCGGCAGATCATCGAAGGCATGTTGCGTGCCGCCGGCCTGCCGACCGAGCTGCGGTCGGTGCCGATGGGTCTTGCGGTGGCGGCGGGGAAAACACTCGAGATCGCTCACCGTCTTGTTGCCCCCCATCGTGAGCCGATGATGACTGCCTTCCTCGCTCGCCAGCTGGGAACCGCCCATTGGTTCGACATCAGTGCTGCGCGCCGCGACCTGGGGTACGAGCCGAGTATCTCTCTCGACGAGGGTTTTGATCGCCTCGCGCGGTGGTTCAAGGACCAAGCGGGGACCGGTTGATAAGTTCCCAAAGATGATGTTGGTGCCCACCGCAGCGGCGTGAATTTGAACCGCCAAGACGCGAAGTTCGCAAAGAAACTCATCATTTCATTCGATGAATTGTTTTTTAGATAGAAACTTTGCGCCCTTTGCGCCCTTTGCGTCTTGGCGTTTCAATTGCCCGATATGGCCTTCCGATAGCCATTCACGATCGACCTTGGTCAGTCGCCAATCACGCCGGCGTACCAGCTAATCATCTGTTTGGTGGCACGGCGGCAGACGGGGCACAGCCTGCGTTCCCCGCGGGTGAACATCAGACAGTCGAGGGTGGGTCGATAGAGACCGCGGGAGGCGTAGCCCGCACCTTCGAAAGCGCCGACCCGGCCGGCCTGCGGATCTCCGGCGAGGAAGGCTTTCATCGTCGTGACATGGTTCCTGGTCATCTCGGCGAGCTCCGTTTCGAGCTCCAGGGTGGCCTTCGTCTCCCCGTTGCGGGTGGCTTCGGCGATGCGGAGATTGAGGGCCTCGCGTTTCTCCTGATAGCGCAGGTCGCGCTCGTCGTACTCCTCTTTTCGCCACGGCGTGGGCAATGGCGTGGCGTCGGCTACGAGATCGCCCCACTTCAGGGAGCTGGGATCGAGTAGGGCGGTGACGTTCGGGGCCGATGGCTCTGAGGTCGCGGGGTGGAGATCCTCGTAGGCGACGCTCGACGTGTAGTACTCGTCGGCGAGGCCGGCGAATGAATGTCCAAACTCGTGCAGGACGAGGTAGTCGCTCCACTCGTTGTCGGCTGTGAAGGTGCAGAAAAGGTTGTAGATGCCACCGCCGCCATATCGTTCGTGATTGACCATGATGATCAGAGTGTCGTACGGGATATTGGCGGCGATGTCCCTCAAGGCGCGGTTGTCCTCGGTGAGAAGATAGCGTTCGGAGCCCAGAGCGTTGAACGAGGCGCCAACGGCGGTATTGTGCCAGCGGCCTCGACGCGGCTCGTCGCAGCCGCTGTCAAATGACGGCGTCATCACACCACGCACACAGATACGATCCTTCATGCTCGCGTAGGGCTCTTGAGAAAGCAGCAGCGATGAGAACCTCTCCAGGTCTTTCCTGAACTTCGTGGTCTCTTCTTGCGTGTAGCCCTCGCCGATGAAGGCGATGTCGAGACATGCTGACGGCTTTGCCGGCACGTGAGGGGCAAGAACCAGAGCCCGCGCGGCCGGCTGTTCGCGAGCGATGTCATTGCTTTCGGGATCGATAGCCCACTCGCCCAGGCGAGTCGATTTCCCTGCGGCGTCGCGCACCTCGTAGACGATAGTGACGGGCTGGCGGGGAAAAGGCAGGAGCACGCTTTCGTGATAGGACCGCCAAACGCCACCGTGCGCCGGGCCCGTCGTCCGGTACTCTCCGAATATGGTGTCGAAGCCGCGGCTGGCGAGCTCGGCGCCGTTCGTCGGGTCGAGCATTCGAATGACCGACCGCCCGTAGGGGTAGGGGTCGACGAGGGAGGATTGGGATCCTGCCCACTCGCCTTGTCGGTAGACCCGGTCGAGGGCGACGAACTCGCTGTCGGCGTCGCCTGCATGGTGCAGGTCGATGCGTAGGTTTGCTTTGTGGAAACGAGTGTCGAAGGTCTCAGCGGCGTAGATCGGTGACACGGCGAGGAACAAGATGATGAAGCGCAGCATGGCTCTACGCTACTGCGGCGGGGGCGGGTGGGCAAGGTCTGGTGAAAGGTTGTCGGTCTGAGTTCCTGTCGCGGTCCCTGCCGCTGATTCGGATCCCTGATGCGGTCTCCGACACCGTTGCGGTGACTGAGACCGTGACCGTTGCCGAGCCCATGTCCGTTGGGACGGCATCCAGTGACAGGACAGGAGCAGGGGCAGCGACACAGGCAGCGTACGGCGTCGGCCGAGGTTCCTCTCCGCAGGCGGGACGCCTGCTCCCACCAGGACAGGCATCCTGCATCCGGGCGGGCGGGGGTCGCTTTCAACTCTTCGACTTTTTGACTCTTCGACTTTTTGACCCCTATCGACCCTTTCGACCTTGCCCCTTATCCCAATATCCTCCGCTTCCGAGTGTTAGCATGGACTCGTGGCACGTCGACCGGTGAAGAAGAAGTTGAAGCGTCCCGGCACGAGGAACCTGAGGCCGGTTGGCTGGGTCCTGCTCGCAGGCCTGCTTCTTCTGGTCTCACTGCCGGTCGCGACCCGCTGGCGGTGGCGGCAGGCGGAGAGATCGGATCTCGGCGACGCTGTCGCTGCGGTCGAAGAGCACGCGTGTTTGGCCTGCCATCGGACAGCCGGCGGGTCCTTGCGTTGGCGGGCCTACGGTGAAGCCCCCGTCTCCATAAACGATGTTCGGAGCGCCCTCGATAACGGTCGTCCCGTGGCGCCTGGGTTCGGTGGACCGATGCCAGCTTATGGTGGCGATACGAGCCGAAAGACCATCGATCGACTCGTGCTCGGCGTTGGGGTGTGGGTCGGCCTTGTCGCCAGGCCGCTGGATTCTGCGCTTGAGGTCGGGCGGGACATTGCGATCGAGATGGGGTGTTTTGGTTGCCACGGGCCGCTCGGGGCCGGAGGGGTCGTGAACCCCGGCTCGGCCTCAGGGTTGGCGCCAGGCTTTTTCGGTGCGGTTTTCCGCGATGTCCGGCAGGCTGCCGAGGGCCTCGTTCCGATTATCAGAGAGGGCAGCGTTGCGGACGCGGCATGGTGGTCGCCGTGGCGGCGACCCACGCTCGCGATGCCGGCCTTTGGTGATCGCCTCGATTCCACCGAGCTGGAGCTTCTTGTCCGATACCTCGAGTGGCTGGCTGATCAGGACGTGACCACCCGTGAGTCGGACTCCTGACGTGGTTTGTTGCATTATTGACGTTCATAAGGCGTGGCGGAAGGGCTGGCCTGTGGCCGCGTGCCTGATCCTGCTCGTCGTGGCTGCGCTGCCTGCAGAGAGTGCGAATCCTTCGAGCGCGAAGTGGCACGCGGAGGTCGTTGGTCAAGGACTCGATCCGACGGAACCGGTGTACATCTTCGAAGCGACGCCGGAGATGGCCGAGTGGGCGAGTGAGCACGTCGAGGAACGCCGTTCGCGACGTGCGCTGCAACGGCTCGAGACGCTGCAGCGAGCCCTCTTCGATCGTTCTGACTTCAACTTCGAGTACGAAGAAGCGCTGACCCTGTCGGCGCCGCAGGCGTTCGAACAGCGGCGGGGGAACTGCCTGGCATTCACTTCGCTGTTTGTTGCGCTGGGGCGCAGCATCGGTATCCCAGTAGTCCTGGTTTCGGTTGAGACCGCGCCGGACATCTTTCGGGCGGACGGTCTGGTCATCGTCAACAGGCACGTCGTTGCCGGGTACCGGGACTTCAACAAGCTCCATCTGTTCGACTTTTATGCGACCTCGGATGCGCCGTACGTGCAGCAGCGCGTGATCAGCGATGTCACGGCAAGTGCGATGTATCACGCCAATGTCGGTGGGTCGGCTTTGAGATCAGATGACCTCGACGATGCCCGCCGCCATCTCGAGCTCGCAACGCGCCTGGCCCCCGATTGGGCGCCGGCGTGGGTCAACCTCGGCGTCGTACTACATCGGCAAGGCCTGGATGACGAGGCGATGCACGCCTACGCTCGTGCCCTCGACGCCGAGCCTACGAGCCCGTCCGCACTGACCAACATGGCAGCGATCTATCGCAGAAGCGGTGAGCTCGACGCGGAGCGGGCTGCTCTGGCAGCCGCCACGAAACGAACTCGTAACCCTTTCACACTCATAGCGATGGCGGATCTCGAGATGAACCGTGGAGAACTCGCGAAGGCCCGAGCCCGCCTGCGACGGGCGAAGTGGTGGTATCCCAGGGAGCCCGAGGTGTACGACGCCCTGGCCCGCATAGCCGATCGTGCGGGCGAAGCCGATCGTGTGAAACGCTATCGCGACAGGGCGGCGGAGTTGCGGGGAGCGGTGGCTGAATAGGGGTCAAGTCCTGACGAAAAGTTGTCACTCGGAAATTTCGTTAAAACCTGGCCCACCGTTTGTTTTTCGCCCGAGCCCGTTATCGTTGTCGTTACCGAAGAAGCGCATTCGACAACGGTAACGGGCTCGGGCTCGGGTCAGAGTCCATGTCCAAATCACCGATACCGGATGCCGGATGCCAGCGCCTGAAGAATGAAAAATGAAGGGGCAGGGGCAACCCGACCGCGACAGCTATCAGGGTATTTGCAGCGCGGGCGTCTCGCCCGCGGTCACGGCATTGGACACGGACAGGGCCGAAACAGATTCATTCGAAACGGGGGTTTAATACCGCTGCACGCTTTTTACTGATCACCGACGCTGCTCGCCGACGCTGTCGACTGCCGCTGCCAACTGACCCTGGTGTCCGTCTCTGTGTCTGTCGCTGCTCGCCGAATAAAACCGCCATCAACAGCAACTCAGAATGACAACCTCTCGTCAGGACTTGACCAGCGCGAGGGACAGCGTCAGCGATCTACGTCAAGCGGCCAATCCGTCTCTACTCGATCTCTGCCTCGTCGCTGGCCGGGGGTCCGCCCATGCCGCCCATAAGTCCGCCGAATATGCCCTGCAACATCTGGTCGAGTTGCTCCGGGGTCTGCGCTTGACCAATCTGATCGACGAAGGCTTCGGCCATTCCGACCATCATCATGATCTGCATCTTCTGTTCGGCCATCTTCTCGGGCGTGATCGCCTCGAGCTCTGCTCTTGCTTCTGCGACGTTCTTGTCCCAGTCCTTGGCCATGTCAGCCGGTACCCAACGGCCGTCAACGAGGGTCAGCTGGACCTCTTCGGGATCCTCGTCCGGGGCGGTGATTTTGAGAGTTGCTGTATCACCTTCCTGGTTGACGATCGCGACCTGCATTCCGCGCGCCTTGGCGAGGAAATCATTCTCGTAAGCGTTTTCTTCGGTGTTTGCTGACGCCTCTGCGGCGATGGTCATGAGCTCAGCACCGGTGGTCGACAAGAAGGTGCCCCAATCGACGGTCTTGAGGGCGTCAAGGTCGCCGAGGTCGCTCGCGGCGAGCGTGCTCATTGCGAGGGTGAAGGTGTCCCAGTTGGCGGCGATTTCGTCCTGCTTGTCCTGTGCCATCTGCATCATCTGAGACTGAAGGAACAGCTCCTTCTTGTCCTGCAGGACAACGGCAGCCTTGCGGGTGACGGCGAAGGTCTTGTCCCAGACCTCAGGATCCATCTTGTTGGCGAACTCATGAGTCAGTTCGTTGATATCCGTCTGGTAACGGTTCGGCAGGGCCTCCCAGACAATCTCCGGATTGCCTTCCGCCATCTGGGAGGCTACGTGTTTGACAGTGCCGTCGGGGGTCGACGGGATCCCCTGGTCTGCGATTGCAGAGTTCTGACCGCAGGCAATGACGCCGACGACGGCTGCGAGTGAGATGACGATGAACAAACGGTTTTTGTACTGCATATTCCTTCTCCTCATTTCGGGTTTTGCGACTTTATCAGAAAAACTCCGAGTCCGCTCCTAACAACGTAGAAGAGGCCTGGTGGGTTCTCCCCGTTGTTCCGGACCACGCCGACGTGTCGCCGTATTCGAAGCCGTCGGCGAAGATCGCGCCGTCGATCGTGCTGCCGATCTGGTGGCGGACGGCGAGCATGAGGTCCGGGTCGCCGGTATAGGTGTAGGCATTGGTGACGACCTGAGCCAGAACGGCCAGCACGGCGGCGCGCCCCTGCTGCTGCTCGAGCAGGAGGAAGTACTCGTAGTCTTCGAGCCCGTCGCGGATGTGCTTGAGGCGGATCGACTCGATCGGGATGTGGGTCGTGCCGCCGACGATGTCCGGCCGGCCGGGGTAATACAGCGTGCCGTCGCCGTTGCCGTCGAAGTGAAACTGGGTCGACCAGGGATCGCTGACTCCGTAGCAGTAATTGACGTCGAAATAGAGCTCGCCGCGGATATCGTAGCGGTAGCTCATCCAGCCCATCACCCGGTTGCGGACCGCTGTGTGGTCGATCATGTACGAAGGCCAGGCGCGATAACACTCCGAGTCCGGAGGATCGCCGCAGCCGTGGCTCATACACGACTGGTACCACCACAAGTCCTTGCCGGCTGATACGAGGCCGCTGTAGTCCGGCCGCTGGTCGCCCTCGTAGTCAGTACTCCAGCACACGTCATAGGGTTTGCCGTGCATGAAGTTGATCAAAGGGACCCAGATGTCGATGATGTTTTCCACGCCGTAGGGGTCCGCCTCCTGAATGTCGGTGGTGACCAGCACCCGGAGGTCAGAATCGGCCTGGTGGACGAGGGCTGCTCGATCGATGATCTCCTGGTAGTCGGCCTGGGTGTCGCCCGGCTCGTCGAGCGTGTAGTCGAACAGTAGGCCGAACCAGCCTCGGCTTCGGAAGTGCTGGGCGACCTCCTGCCAGAAGGCGACTCTCTCCGGGTCCGTGTCTCCGATGTCCGGGAGCTGCACGCTCGTTGCCCGTGCGTTCTGGAGGCCGAATACCAGGTCCTTGCCGTCGAAGAACTCGCCCCAGCGCAGGTCGAAAGCGGCCCAGTCGATCGGGTCTGCGTACAGATCCCAGTCTTCGGTGAGCATCGACGACAGGGTGAGGCGGTGCATCAAGGCGCTTTCGAGATAGAGCTGAGCCAGCGGCACGATGTCGTCGTAGTGACTGTGGGGGTCGTCATAGTGGCCGAACAGCACCCCCCAACCCTCATAGCCGAATGCCGTAGGCAGGGATGCTGTCGAGGGCAGGGCGAAATCCCACACCGTCAGGGAGAGGGGGAGCTGCTCCGGTTGACCCGAGGACGAAGATACCGTGACCATTCCAGTGTAGGTCCCGGCTGCGGCATCCTCCGGTACGAAAACGTCGACCCACACCATGCGGTTCTCACCGGTCGGCACGTCGAGAGGAAAGGCATTGCGGATCTCACCGAAAAATGGGTCGCGCATCGGAATCAACGCATCTGGTACCGGCCCGAGCAGACCTTCGTCGTTCGAGTACGTGGTGATCTCCATCGCGACCGCCAGAGAACAGCGGATCGACTCAGCCTCGATGGTGCCTTGTGGACCGCTCAGTGCCGATACCGCCACCGATACCCCTGACAGCGGTCCGTTGACGACTACCTGGAACGACTCGTACTCGTTGCGCGCCGAGAAGATCTCGAGCGAGTCTGCCGCGGGATAGAGCGCATCGGGTTGGATCTTGGTCAGCGCGTGCTCGAGACCGGACGAGGCGAGCGCCATCGGCGCGACTGCAAGAACGGCAAGGCTGACGATCACTGAGCTTTTCATGACCACCTCCTGTCGAGAACTCAAGTTCAGCTTATGTCGGTGCCGTTGATTCCCCCGTGAGTCAGGTCACCCCGCATCCTTGGAAGCTGCCCGTGCTGTCGCGAGCAGGGTGTCGGCCGACGTCTGAATGTGGTGGCGCATCGCCTGCTCAGCTCGATCGGTGCGGGCATGGGCGTCAAACCTCAGGAAAAAGAAGTTTCTCGATTTCGCGGCGGGGCGCCGGTCGATTCATCAAGAACCCCTGGACGTGATCGCAGTCGTGGACCCTGAGAAACTCGAGCTGTTCTTCGGTCTCCACCCCTTCGGCGACGACATCGAGGTCGAGGCTGTTGCCCATCGAGATGATCGCTCTCACGATGGAGGCGTCGCTCTGGTGTGAGGTGAGGTCCCCGACAAAGGACTTGTCGATCTTGAGCGTGCTCACGGGGAAGCGTTTGAGGTGAGACAGGGACGAGTATCCGCGACCGAAGTCATCCATCGAGAGCTTGACTCCCATCGCGTGCAGGGCGCGCATGGTGTGGATGCCCTCCTCCACATTGCGCATGACGGCCCCTTCGGTGATTTCGAGAGTCAGACTTTCCGCGGGCAGACCGGTTTCGGCCAAAACATCCTCGACCACAGCGACCACTTTGCCGAGCTGGAACTGCCTCGGTGACAGGTTGACCGAAACGAAGAGGTTATTCGAACCCCTGTCGTGCCATCGTTTGGCGTCTAAGCAGGCCTTTCGCAGAACCCACTCGCCCAGCGGTACGATGAGTCCTGTTTCTTCAGCCAGTGGAATGAACTCCATCGGGTAGACGAGGCCATGGTCGGGGCGCTCCCAGCGAGCCAATGCCTCTACGCCGACGATGCGACCGGATCCGGTGACCTGGATGGGCTGGTAGTGAACCACGAACTCTTGATTGCTGATAGCCTTGCGCAGATTCACCTCGAGAGCAGCACGGGCCATGACCTTCTGATTCATGGAAGGTGTGAAGAGTATGTAGGTATTGCGCCCATGCTCCTTGGCGCGGTACATCGCGATGTCGGCGTTGGCGACCAGCGCTTCCGGCTCTTCTCCGTCGTCAGGGAAGAGGGTGATCCCGATCGAGGTCGTGACGTAGAACTCGTGCTCCTTGACAGGGATCGGTTTGGCGATCTCGGCCAGGATGCGTTCGGCGATCCGCACGGTGTAGTTGGGATCGGTGGCCTCCTGGAGCAGAACGATGAACTCGTCGCCGCCGAGACGAGCCACGGTGTCATCTTCCCGTACACAACCGGTCAGACGGTCGGCCACGACCTTGAGGAGCTCGTCACCCGCCGCGTGGCCGCGGCTGTCGTTGACGGTCTTGAAGTGGTCGAGGTCGAGGAAAAGCACTGCCATGCCTTGGCCTCGGCGCCGAGAGTGGGCGATGGCGACCCTCAGACGGTCGTTGAAAAGAAGCCGGTTGGGCAGCTTTGTGAGGGCATCGTGGTACGCCTGGAACGCGATTTGCTCCTCAGAGCGTCTGAGGTCGGAATTTTGTTCGGCGACCCTGTTCTCGAGATCACGGCGCGCGGCTGCCACCTCTTTTTCTGCGTGCCATTTGGCGCAAAAGGACGCTGCAAAGTTCTGTAGCTCCAGTGGGTGGAGTGGCTTGCGAAGATAAATGATCTTGTCGCGTGGCGGTACCCGGCTCGTGATCTCCTCCGGGTGGGTTTCGGATTTGCCGGTGACCATCACGATCTGTATCTGGGGGTCGAGCTCGCGGATCTTTTCGGCCGCCCACACCCCGTCGGGACCGGGTGGCAGACACACATCGATGAATGCCACCGAAAATGGGTGCTCCTCCCGAATGCCCTTTTCAACAGCCTCGACAGCTTCCTCAA
>CAZCEX010000039.1:0-15253 GCA_964497785.1 uncultured Thermoanaerobaculia bacterium
AGCTCTGGGTCGATCAGGGTTACTGCGCTGTTCGAGGCCGATCAGTGACGACGAGCCCATCTCGGATCTCGACGATGCGGCTGGCGCGGTGGGCCATGTTCTTGTCGTGGGTGACGACCATCAGAGTACTGCCCTGTTTCCAGAGCTCCTCGAGCAGTGAAAGCACGTCGGTGCCGGAGCTGGTGTCAAGGTTTCCCGTGGGTTCGTCGGCGAGCAGGATATCGGGCTCCATGGCGAGAGCGCGTGCGATCGCGACGCGTTGCATCTGGCCCCCCGAGAGCTCGGTCGGGCGGTGCTCGATGCGGTTGCTCAGACCAACCTTGTCGAGGACCTCGGAGGCGCGGCGCCTTCGTTCCCGACGGCCGATTCCTCCGAACATCATCGGCATCTCGACGTTCTCAAGAGCCGTGAGCTGAGGCAGGAGGTTGAAGTTCTGGAATACGAAGCCGACGCGGCGATTGCGAACCCCTGCAAGCCGATCTCGGTCGAGCCCGGCCACCGCTTCGCCGCCAAGCAGGTACTCGCCACGGCTTGGGGTATCGAGACAGCCGAGCAGGTTGAGCAGGGTCGATTTGCCGGAGCCTGAGGGACCGACGACTGCCACGAATTCACCGCGCCCGACCTCGAGGTCGATGCCTTTTAAGGCTTCGACCTGGATCTTGCCGGTGTCGTACACCTTCCACACGCCATTCATCGAGATGATGTGACCGTTCGGCTGGGTGCCGTTGCCGTTACGTTTGCGGGACAATGGCCAGTTCATCGTGCCTCCTGGTGAGTGCGATACGTGCCGCGTTGGCTGAGCGACGGACAAGGACATTTGAACCGCGAAGACGCAAAGAACGCAAAGATATAAGAAAGAATCTTTGTATTCCTTCTTCGCGGGCTTCGCGTCTTTGCGGTTCAATCCGGAGCCGCCCCACCGGGTGATCGCTTGGAGGCGGGGTGAGTTGTGCCGCAGGCATTACTCGTACCTCAGGGTCTCAGCGGGATCGACGCTCGAAGCTCGCCTGGCGGGAAAATAACCCGCGGCGACACCGACTGTGCCTAGAATGAGCGCAGTGGCGGCGGCTATCTGCCACGAAAGGGTCGGCTTGCCGAGGAATTCCAGGGCCTGGTTGCCCTCGACGGGGATCAGGGCGATCAAGCTCACCAGCGTCACGGCGATGACGACACCGAAGACACCACCGAGCAGCGTATAGGCCACTCCCTGAAGGACGAATGGCCAGGTGATCCAGCTTCGGTGGGCGCCGAGCGCCATCTGCACGCCGATCTCACGGGTCTTCTCCTTGACCACGGCGTACATGATATTGGCCACGCCGATGCCGCCGATGAGCAGGGTCAAGGCGCCGATGATGCCGAAGAAGATCTGCAGACCGAAGGTGACGTTGTTGGTGATCTCTGCGCCCCGCGCCGTGTCCCACACCCCGGTCACCGCTTCGTCGGAAGGGTCGAAACGGTATCGTGCAGCCAACGCTTCGTTGAACTGTCGTTGGGCGATCGGCATGTCTTCTGGGCGGTCGACCTTGAAGACGATGTTGCTCAGGCGCTGGTGACCGAACTGAGCCGCGAAGGTCGTGATCGGAATCGTCGCACCCCCATCATCGGGGCCCTTGTAGGTTCCCATCTGAAGCTTCTTCTGCATGACACCGATGACCAGGTAGGGCGTCTGGTTGACGAGCAGAATCTCGCCGACCGGTTCGGTCGACCCGAAAATATCCTCTGCGAGCTGGTTGCCCAGGAAGATGACGCGCCGTTTTTTGGCCTCGTCGTTGCTGTTGATGAAACGGCCTCCGGCACGGGGGAAATGATGGCGAACTTCACCGTACTCCCAGTTGGCGCCGGTGACGCGATTGGAGACCGTTTTGGGTCCCCATGTGAGGGTCGTTTGCCACGACGTCATTTCGCCGATGACCCCGGTGGCGGTCGTCATACGTCCGCGCAGGTAACTGATGTCCTCGAGGCGAGGCCTGATGGACCTGCCTTGAGGCAGCCCTTGCCATACTTTGGTCGTTTCCCCAGGCCACCAGACAGACAGGTTCTCGCCCATGCCGCGTTTGGCGCGCGAGAACTGCACCTTGAGCCCTTCTCCGAAAGCCAGCAGCATGAGAATCGCAACCGTTCCCCAGGCAATCGCGGCGACCGTCAAGACGGCGCGCTTTCGCTGCAGGGTCGATGCCTTGACGAAGAGGTGGGAGATGACCTTGAGGTCGGTCGTTTTCAACATGTGCCCCTTACAGCTTCATCGCGACGACCGGGTCGAGTCGCGCGGCATCGCGGGCCGGAAAGAGGCCTGCCAAAAAACCGATGATACCGAGAAGCCCGGCTGTGAGCAGTGCGAGTTGCGGCGAGAGCTGTGGGTCGCCGACGAACTCTCCGAGTCCGAACGACGGGAACACGGCACAGATTGAGTAGCTGATCGCCAGGCCCAGGGCGCCGCCGACTCCGGTCAGGACGAGCGTTTCCATGAGGAACTGACCGAGGATCGATCGCGAGCGTGCGCCGAGGGCCATCTTGATGCCGATCTCCCGGGTGCGCTCCTCGACGACGACGTTCATGATGTTGGACACGCCGATTCCACCGACCACCAGCGTGAGTACGCCCATCAGTCCGAGGAAGATGTTGAAACCCATCATGAACGCGTCGAAGAAGACGAACATGTCGGTCGTATCCCAGACCTGGACCGCCTGTGTGTCCTCGGGATCGAAACGTTTACGTGCCCCAAGGGCAGCCGTGATTTCTTTGGTCAGGGCCTTATTCAGGTCGGGAGTCAGGGCCCGGTAGATGAAGAGGTCCATATAGCGCTCGCCGGTGAGCGCCCTGAAGGTCGACGAGGGGATGAACATCTTCGAGTGGTCGCGCCCCGAGTATGAGGAGTCCTGGTCCTTGCTGATCAAAACACCGATTACGGTGAAAGGAGAACCATGGATCATGACCTCTTGACCGACCGGATCAGTCTCGTCGAAGAGGGCCTCGGCAAGCTCGTTGCCGACGAAGACCACCCGCCTGCGGTCTTGCATGTCGATCGGGTTGATGAAGCGCCCTCCTTCGCTAGCGATCAGATTGCGCATGTCGCCGAATACAGGAGAGACACCGGATACGTCGACTGATCTGGTGAGGGCGCCGCGCCGAACTTGAAGGTCCCGGGAGTACTCGCTGGAAATTCCGCGCAGACCCTGTATCTGCTGTTCGAGGTAGGAGATGTCGGACTCGTCGAGGCGGATGCGTCGGCCCTTGCCTAGACCCTCGAAGGGGATCGACGTCCGCGAAGGCCAGGCGATGACGATTCGGTCTCCGAGACCGGCAAAGCTCTTTGTCTGCTGAATGTGCATGCCTTTGCCGAAGGCGAGCAGAAGACCGACGGCGACCGTGCCCCACACAATGCCGAAGGCGGTCAGGAAGGTGCGCAGCTTCTGGCTCCAAAGGTCGCGAGCCAGCTGCGTGAAGAATGACGCGAATCCGGTCACCGTGCGTCGTCCCGTGGTAGGTCGATCATCAGCTGATCTCTCGCGGGGGCCGTTGCACGATCTGATCGCCTTCGGTGAGCCCGGAGATGACCTCGACTCTGAGCCCATCGGACAGACCGAGTTCGACTGTGGCTTTGACCGGCTCGGCTTCCGGCCCTTCGCCCGGGATTTCGACGTAGGTCGAGCCGCCGTCGTCTTCGAAAAGCACCAGCCTTTCCGGAATGAGCACGATACCGGTCTTTTCCCGGATCACGACGTCGGAGTTGGCGGAGTAGCCGGCGCGAAGAAAGACCTCTCGGTCGGGGTCGAGCTCGATCTCGACGTCGAACAGGGTTGTCCCCTCCGAGCGCTGCGCCTGTGGTGCGATGCGAGCGAGCTCTCCATGCACGATGTGATCCGGCAGGGCGCCGACCTTGATTCTGCAGGGCATGCCGATCGTTATCTTGCCGACATCGATCTCGTCCACCGTGCCCTTGAAGATGAGATCGTGCATGTCGGCGATGGTGGCGAGCTCCGTGCCCGGCTGATACGACGTGAGTGGTACTACAGGGTCGCCGGGGTTGACGGTCCGCGAGAGCACCGTGCCCGAGGCCGTCGCCCTGATCAGCGTTTCGACCTGAGTCGTACCACCGGTGACCTTACCCTTGCGGGTGAGCTCCTGGTTGTCCTGCGCTTGCTCGTGGGAGACCCTGGCGAGGTCGAAGATCTCTTCGAGGGAATCGAGGTCTCCTTTGGACATGAGTCCATCGCTGTGCAGTTGCCGGCCGCGGTCGAAATCGGCCTTTGCCTTTCCGAATCGTGTTGCAGCGGAGCGCAAGCGGTGGTCGACGTTCAGAAGCTCTTGTGGGGTGGGATCCGGCGCGATCTCGAAGATCGGGTCGCCGGTGGCAACCTCGTCCCCGACTTCGACCAGGCAACGGCTGACAATCCCCGAGACCTTCGACTTGACCTGGAACTGTTCGCGCGGCTCAATCTGACCGACTGCGAGGGCCTTTTCGGTGATGTCCCCTAAAGTGGCCTCGACCAGGGTGAAACCCGGATCTGAGTTGGCCCTCTTGCTGACGTAGGCATACACCCCGGCGGTGGCGCTTCCGATGATGGCGACGACCAGGAGAAGCTTCAAGATCTTGCCCATATGTCCCTCCCAACAATGGCATACGCAAATGAGGCGCCGGCGGTTCGGGGTCAGGATCAGAAACCGTGACTGTGGCGGGGACAGCGGCCGGGGCAGCGGCAGGTTCAGGAACAGAAATCAGGATCAGGGACAGGGGCACCGCCACGGTCACCGACCCGGTCTCGGACACGGTCACCGCCACGGCCACGGTCACGGTCACGGAGATTACGTCGGAGATGCAGTTGGAAGGGACGGGAAAGGTCTGGTAGGTCGATCTGTGCTACAACAACAATCGATGCAAATCGTTCCTCGTCTCGCCTTGACGGTGGTGTTCTCAGCGGTTGTTCTTGGCTGCGGCAGCGGCAGGTCAGCGTGGGCTCAGGGAGAAGAGCCCGACGTGTCGGGCGTGCCAGCGGCTGAAGGGGGAACAGCCTCCGCCGAGGGTGGGGCCGAGCGGGACCTCAACCCTTTCGTGGCCAGGTTCTCCGCGGACGAACCACTGTATTTCGCGATTGGTTGGCGTGAGGACCTCAACGCCAAGTTCCAGCTCAGCTTCAAGTACGCCTTCATGAATCCGCGTGGGGGCATTTCGAGGAAGGCGCCGTTCTTCAGCCATGTCTACCTCGGTTATACCCAGACATCGCTGTGGGACCTCGAGAGCGACTCGAAACCGTTTTTCGATACCACGTATCGCCCGAGTCTTTTTTACAAAGGGCGGTCGAAACCACTGTCTTCCGACGGTTCTCGCACCGTGTGGACCCAGATGGGGGTGGAGCACGAGTCCAACGGACAGGCAGGTGAAGAGAGCCGCGCTCTGAATCTTATCTACCTGAAGGCTCGATTCAGCTTCGACGGTGTGCTGGACGGCGGGCACTTCTGGATCGAACCCAAGGTGTGGGCCTACCTCGGGGACCTCGAGGACAACCCCGACATCGCCGACTACCGTGGGTATGGCGATCTGCGGATGGCCTTCACCGGCCGTGCTGACTGGCAGATCGCCGGGACTTTCAGTGTCGGCACCTCGGGCAAGGCGAGCGTGCAGTTGGAGTTTACCTACCCGACGAACCGGTTGTTCTCCAAGTCGTTCGACGCCTTTCTCTATGCGCAGTACTTCAATGGCTGGGGGGAGAGCCTGCTCACCTACAACCAGCGGTTGCCTTGGCAGCTGCGGATCGGTCTTTCGGTGGTTCGGTAGTTTCGAAGTCACCGCCACGGGCGCGGTCGCCGAGGGCTCAGTCCTCCCCCGTATACCTCACCTTGAGCTGCCGGGCCGCCTTGACCTCGTCGACCCTGTGCACCGGGGTTTCGTGGGGCGCTGACTGCACCAGCTCCGGTTGCTCCTCCGACTCCCTGGCAATCGCCAACATCGCGTCGCAAAATGCCTCAATCTCCTCGGGGCCGGCGCTTTCGGTCGGCTCGATCATCAGTGCGCCGTGAACCACGAGCGGGAAGCTCATTGTCGGCGGGTGGAACCCGTAATCGAGCAGCCGTTTGGCGATGTCGGTGTTGTGAACGCCCCTCTCCACCTGGCGGCTGTCGTCGAAGACCACCTCGTGCATCGTCGGTGTGTCGAACTTCAGGTGATACGCGCCCGCGAGCCGGATGCGAATGAGATTCGCGTACAACACAGCCGTCTCAGACATCTCGCGCAGACCCTCGGCGCCGAGCCCGCGAATGTAGGCGAAGGCGCGCACGAGAATCAGGAAGGAGCCGGCGTATCCACGCAAGGAACCGATCGACGCCTCATCAGACCACAGCATTCGAAAGGCATCACCCTCCTTGACGACCCGTGGCACCGGCAAATGGGGCAACAGTGCCTGCGAAACGCTGACGGGTCCCGCGCCCGGTCCACCGCCGCCGTGGGGGGTGGAGAAGGTCTTGTGGAGGTTGATGTGCATTGCGTCGGCGCCCATCTTCCCGGGAAGGGCACGGCCGACGAAGGCGTTCAGGTTGGCCCCGTCCAAGTAGATGAAACCGCCGCGCGAATGGACGAGGTCGGCAATTTCGACGATCTGGTGCTCGAAGACGCCGAGGGTGTTGGGAACGGTCAACATCACCGCGGCGACGGTTTCGTCCATCTTCGCGTCAAGTTCCTCGAGGTTGACGGTGCCGTCCGGGCCGGATGGAATCTCCACGGCGCGGAATCCGGCAAAGGCCGCCGTCGCGGGGTTCGTGCCGTGCGCCGAGTCGGGAACGAGGACGATCTCGCGGCGTTCTCCGCGGGCCTCGAGGGCTTTGCGGATCATCAGGATGCCTGCGAGCTCGCCATGAGCTCCCGCTGCTGGTTGCAGGGTGACGCCTGCCATGCCGGTGATTGCCTTGAGGGCCTCCTCGAGCTCCCACATCAACCGCAAGGCCCCTTGGGTCTGGGTGTCGGGTTGCAGTGGATGGGCGGCGGCGTATCCGGCGAAACGCGCAACCTCCTCGTTGATCCTGGGGTTGTACTTCATCGTGCACGAGCCGAGTGGATACAGGCCCTCGTCGACGGCGTAGTTGAGCTGACTCAGGCGGTGGAAGTGGGTGATGACGTCCATCTCACCGATGTCGGGCCACAGGGGGTCGACATCCAGAACGACATTCTTCGGGAGCACCGAAGTGGGGTCGATCGCGGGAACATCGTCGTTGGGAAGGAGAACGCCCTGTCGGCGTCTGTGTTCGGGGTTTCGCTCGAAGATGAGCGGCTCGTCACGGAGTACGCGCCTTCTCATGACAGGCTCCTCAAGGATTGGATAAAGGCATCGAAGTCGGCTGGTGAATTTCTCTCTGTGACGGCGACGAGTATGCCGTCAGGAAGGGAGCCTCCCCAGCGCCCGGTCGGAACGCCGGCCAAAACCCCCGCTTCCGCCAATTGCTGTGCGGCCACCTCACTCTTTTCTGTTCCGACGATGAGAAACTCGTTGAAGAACGGACTCTGAGGAAAGGCCAATCGCCACGAGTTGGTGCATCCCTGAATGCGGCGCGCCAGCTCGTGGGCGCGAGAAAGGTTTTCTTCGGCAAGACGGCGGACTCCGCCGCCCCCGACGGCCTCCAGCCACACCGTCGCCGCGAGCGCCATCAAGCCCTGGTTGGTGCAGATATTCGAGGTCGCTTTGGCCCTGCGGATGTGCTGCTCTCGCGTCGAGAGGGTCAGGCAGAAGGCGCGCTGGCCCTCGCTGTCAGTCGTTTCGCCGCACAGCCTCCCCGGCATCTGACGGATGTTCTTCTCCGAGCAGGTGAAAAACCCGAGATGGGGTCCGCCGAATCCGGGCGAGACGCCGAAGCTTTGAGCTTCGCCGCAGACGACGTCGAAACCGAAGTGGCCGCCGGCTTTCAGCAGGCCCATGGACAGGGCTTCGGTGACGACATGGACCGCGAGAGCGCCGGACTGGTGGGCCGTCTTCTGTACCATCGCCAGATCTTCGACGACGCCGAGGAAGTTGGGTGATTGCACGGCGATGCAGCAGGCATCATCTGCCGCTGCAGCAAGATCCTCGGCGTCAACGGTCCCGCCGGGACCGATGCCGACCACCACCACATCGAGCCCCGTCGGTTCGGCGTAGGCGTCAAGAACGGATCGGTAGACAGGGTGCACGGTTTCGGCCACGACGACTTTTTTGCGTTTGCCGCGGAGGACGCGGTGAGCAAAGAGAACGGCTTCCACAAGGGCAGTCGCCCCGTCGTACAGGGATGCGTTGGCAACCTCCATTCCCGTGAGTCGGGTCATGAGGGTCTGAAACTCGAAGAGAGCTTGCAAAGTCCCCTGTGAGATCTCCGGCTGATACGGGGTATAGGAGGTGAAGAACTCGGCCCTCGAGAGAACTGCGTCGACGGCGGCCGGTTGAATGTGGCGGTAGACTCCCGCGCCGAGAAAGCACGGGAGATCGCCGGCGGTTATGTTGGTTGCGGCGAGATCTCCGAGAGTCCGCCGAAGCGTCTCCTCATCCTGCGCGGGTGGCAGGTCGAGACGATCGATGCGGATCGAACCCGGCAGTTGGTCGAAGAGGTCATCGATGCTGTCGGCGCCGAGTTCGTCGAGGATCTGCCGGCGGTCGTGAGTGCCGGCACCGATCCAGGGGTGCATCAGGCTTCCGCCGCAAGAAATGCGGAGTAGGCCTCCGCATCCATCAGCGTCGACATGTCAGGGGTGCCGCTGATCTTGACGAGCCATCCGCTGCTGTAGGGGTCGTTGTTGACCAGGTTGGGTTCCGACTCGAGCTGGTCGTTGATCTCGACGATCTCACCGGTCATCGGGGCCAGAAGCTCCGATACCGCCTTCACCGACTCCAGAGTGCCCATCTCGGTCTCGGCCTCGACGGCATCCCCGACGGCCGGAAGCTCGACGAATACCACCTCACCGAGCTGGTCCTGGGCGTAATGGGTGATCCCCACGACCGCCTGGTCGCCGTCGATGCGGAGCCACTCGTGGCTTTGGGTGTAGTGCAGATCCTTGGGAACGGACATGTGAACCTCCTTGTTGTTGAGCGGGCATTCAGCCCGAGGATTTCTTCTTTTTTCGCGAGTAGAAAGGCAGATTGACGACTCGCGCCTGCAGGCGCCGCGACCTGATCTCGACCCAGAAACCGGTTCCCTGCTTGGTTGCGGCGATTGGGAGATACGCCATGCCGAGGGCTTTGCCGATGGTTGGAGATTGGGTTCCGGAGGTCACGAAGCCGGCCGGTACGGTTGTTTCGTCGTCGAGATAGACGTTGTACCCGTGGCGAGCGATTCCTCGATCGACCATTTCGAAGCCCACGAGCCGGCGGTCGGTACCGTTCTCCTTTTGCTCCTCGAGCACGTCGCGTCCGATGAAATCGCCTTTGCCCAGCTTGACGATCCAGCCGAGGTTGGCCTCCAGCGGGGTGGTTTTCTCATCGATTTCGTTGCCATACAGGCACATGCCGGCCTCGAAACGGAGCGTGTCGCGGGCACCAAGGCCCGCGGGGACGAGGCCCCGTGGTTGGCCCTGGGCGAGCAGGGCGCGCCAAACTGCCGGTGCGTCTTCGGGTGAGGTGTAGAGCTCGTAGCCGTTTTCTCCGGTGTAGCCGGTGCGGGCGATCATGGCGCGGCGCTCGGCAACCTCTCCCCAGGTGAACCCGAAGTACTTGATCGCCTCGAGGTCGGTATTGGTGAGGGGCTTCAAGATGTCTGTCGCGAGTGGTCCTTGCAGTGCAATCTGCGCCCACTCGTCGGAGAGGTCGGCTACGGTGAGTCCTTCTACGCCATCGGCGAGGCCCTGGAGGTAGGCGACCACCTTGTGCCGGTTGGCGGCGTTGACGACCAGCAGGTACTCGTCATCGCGGGTTCGGTGAACAAGGAGATCATCGACGAATGTCCCTTGGGGGTACATCAGTCCCGTGTATTGGGCTCGTCCCACCGCGAGTTTGCAGTGATCGTTGCACGAGACGTTCTGTATGAAACCGAGTGCCGAAGGGCCTGTGATGAAGAGCTCTCCCATGTGGGACACGTCGAAGAGTCCCGCCTGGTTGCGCACCGCCGCGTGCTCTTCGGCGAGTGACGTGTACTGCACCGGCAGCTCGTACCCTGCGAAAGAAACCAGGCGACCGCCCAGCGCCACGTGCTCGTCGTAAAGAGGGGTTTTCTGTAGCGATTCGTTTTTGATCATTTCCAGTACCTCACCGATTCTCCTATGGCCAAGCCAATCACGCCGACGTTTGATCATCGCCCAACCCGGACGAGGGCCGCCGTATCTCGACCTCCGGTCTCGGGTCTGCGCCGCCGTCTTCATCGACGAAAAAAACCGAGCCTGTGGACCGAGCGAAGAGTATCACCGGACGTCTCAGGAGGAAAGAGGTTCGCCAGTCGCTGAGAGGTGAGCGAGCAATTCTTGCGCTCGCACGAGGTCGGCCGAGGGCGATTCGACCTGTGAAATCAGATAGGCCTGCTTCTCGTTCAGAGCCTGAAGGTCGCCTTTCCGCACTGCCTCGAGGAGTCGCTCGACGGCCTGTCTGCCGCTGCCGCTCAGGGCAGTGCGACCGAGCTCCCTCTCAAGAACGACGCGAATCAGGTCGAGGGTCTCGCGGGTGCGGCGGCTCGATTCCGGGGTTGGTTCACCCTCTCCGTCCGGGGCGACAAACGGATCGGCACTCTCCGCGTCGCCGCCCTGTTCCTCCTGGGTCGTGCCGGGAAGGGGGCGGTTTTCGTGGCCGCCCAGGGCCTCGGGGAGCTCGCGCAGCTGGCGACTGAATCGGCCGAGCATCAGGTAGAGCTCTTTTTCGGATGCGAAGTTTCCAACCAGCCGAGCCGCACGGTCCAGTTCCAGTCTCTCGGACTCCTGCAACATGATGTTCGCCCGGGCGTTTTTCTCCAGAATGATGTTCGTTGCCTGAACTCGCCACGCGGTCAGCTCGCCGGCCACGAAGCAGGTGTCGGCTGCTTGTACGGAGACGGCCTCCACATTGACGCCGGGGTCAATACGGACCGACCCGTTTGAACTCTCGATGATCGAATACTTCGCCGAGTTCTGGATGACCAGGTTTCCCGGTGTTCTGATCGACAGCTGGCCCTGCTCGTTGACCCGGATCTCGGTGCCGTCGGGAATGATCATGGTCGGAAAGTTCTTTGCTTCTTCCATCGCAGCCTTCCTTATTTGATCGAAATCGATGACGGTAGGGGGTCAAACGCCGGCCGGGGAGCAGTCCGTGCCTGGATGAGCACCGACTCGTGCCCTTTCCACTGGTAATTGAGAATATGGATTCTCGGATCTACCGGCACTGGTTGGTTGGCTTCGGGCCGGACGGCGCGAACCTCGTAGTGGAGGTGTGGCGAGGTCGACCACCCCGAGTTCCCAACCGTGCCGATCTGGTCACCCCGGGTCACAAGGCGGCCTCTGCGCACCGATATCTCGTCGAGGTGGGCAAAAATCGTCACGAAGCGCTGTCCGTGGTGGAGGACGACAACATTGCCGTATCGCCACCAACGGACGTTGCGCCGCAGTGGGAAACGACCCGCGAATACGACGCGAGCGTCGCCAGGCGCCAGGACCGACGTGCCCTCGCGGGCTGCAAGGTCCAGCCCGGTGTGGAAGTCTTTCGTATTCGTGAACGGCGACACTCGCTCCCCAAACGGGGAGGTGAGAACGAACGAACCGATTGGCAGTGGGCAAATCGACGGGACAATGCGCACCAGCTCTTCGTGCTGGTGGGCGAAGGTCACCCCTTCATCGGCGAGCGCCAACAACGCCAGACTCTCGGTAGTGAGCCTGCTCCCGCAGGCGAGGGCGTCGGCGGCGCGCTTTGTCGTGACCTCGAATGGCGGAGCCACGGGCGTTCCACCGAGGCCGGTGTCCTCCTGGGGCGTGCCAAGCACGAGCGAAATCTGGTTTTGGCGAACTCTGGCTGCGTCGACACGACGCTTCAACCTGTCGAGGGAGGCGCGGCGCTGGTCGAGGACCTGTGTGTGGAGCTCATTGAGATGGTGGAGACGGCTCAATGTCGATGACAGCATCAGGCTTTGAATTCCGAGCGGGGCCAGAAGGAGGCCGGCGATCAGAACGAGACCGACGAGAATGCTGCCCACCATCAGCCATCGAGCACCCGCTCGCGACAGAAAGAAGTAGCGCACAGGTTTTCGGATGTCGGCGGGGTGAAACTGGATCTCGTACATCGGCGTCTCTGCGCACTCTATCATGTGGATCGTTGGGGGGCGGATATCGTGTGTCAGCAGCCTATCGGATTCTCAGGCATCATCCTCCCAGACCTCTTGCAGGAAGGTCTCGACGACGTCGGGGTCGAAATGACTGCCAGAGCCCTTGCGAAGGTGGGCTACGATCTTTTTCCTGGGCCAGGCGTTCCGATAGGGGCGGTTTGACCCCAGGGCATCCCAAACGTCGATGACGGTGAAGAGCCGGGCGGCGATGGGGATTTCGTTTCCCTTCAGGCCGCGGGGATAACCCACGCCGTCCCAGCGCTCATGGTGGCAGTAGGGAATATCCAGGGCGGATTCCAAGAACGGGATCTTCGAGAGCATCTCGAACGCATAAACCGGGTGGCGGCGCATGATCTGCCACTCCTCTTCGGTCAGTGGCCCTGTTTTTCCGAGAATGTCGTCGGGAATAGCCATCTTGCCGATGTCGTGCAGCAGTGCTCCTCGCCTGAGGTGAACCAGGGCGTCGCTCTCGAAACCCATCAGGCGGCCGATGCGTTCGGCGAGGTCGGCGACACGTCTGGTGTGGTCTTCAGTCGTCCCGTCGCGAAGCTCGAGAGCCCTTGCCCATCCTTCGAGAGTGCGGTCGTAGGCTACAATCAGCTCCTGGTTGGATCGTTTCAACTCGTCATTCAGAACGAGCCTTCGCAGTGCGGAGGCGGTCAGCTCGCCGATTGCGGTGAGTAGGAGGCTGTCCTCCTTGTGGATTTCCCGACTTCTGCCAACCCAAAGGACCCCGATGACCGAATCCGCCGCAATGAGCGGTACCCCGGCGACTGAACGGGTGGTCGCGAGGATGTCGTTCCAGGCGAGGTGGAGGTCCGACGGCGCGTCGTTGCTCACGTAGGGCGTGCAACTTGTGATGATCCGGCCGGTGAGTCCCATGCCGGCGGGGATGATGTCGCCGGTCGCCTTCGCCCATACCCCGGTCCCGAGCTCGATTTCCGAATCGGTGCCACCGGGTTTGCATACGGCGAGCGCGGTGCCGTCGGCATCGAACAGCTGGCGCACCTCTTTGAGAAGAAGGCTGACCATTTGCTGGCGTGTCACGGCCATTCGAAGGGACGTAGCGACTGCCACGAGTGCGCGCTGCTCTCTCTCGTGCCGGACCCTCTCGGTGATGTCCATGAGTGTTGCCTGACCGGAGGGCTGACCGTCGAACTCGATGCGGGTAGCGATCATCTCCATCCATCGCACCTCGCCCGATCGATGGATCATTCTGAGCTCATAGCGATTCGGGACGTCGTGGCCGGCCAGACGATCGGCGTACCGAGCCCAGACCATGTCGCGGTCATCGGGGTGGATGATTGCTGACACCTGGTCTCGCGTCGCCGACTGGATCTCATCGAGCCTATAGCCAAGCATGTCGGCGAGTGCGGGGTTCGCAAAGACGACCCCCTTGTCCTGGAGGATGGCGAATCCCTGCAATGATCCCTGGACGAGAGAGCGGTACGCCTGCTCGGCACGTCGACGGGCCCGGCGGCCTTTGGCTTCCCGGATCTCCCGCTCGATCGCCGGGCCGAGTCGTGCGAGGCGGTCCTTCATGACGTAGTCGTGAGCCCCGGCCCGCATGGCTGCGACGGCTACGTTCTCACCAATGGTCCCGGATACGACGATGAAGGGGAGGTCGAGTCCAGCCTCCTTGACCATGGCAAGGGCGGTAAGGCCGTCGAACGAGGGCAGTGAGTAGTCTGAAACGACGACGTCCCATTCACCCGACTTCAGGGCCTGATCGAGAGCGTCGGTCGTATCGACCCTCGTCGTCTCGACATCGTAGCCCGCACGCCGGATCTCCCGCATCAGCAGGAGGGCGTCGTCTTCGCTGTCCTCGATGAGCAGCACCCGGATCGCTTGTGTCACGCCATTCCCTCCAACAGCAAATATAGATCTTACCTTTTCTCAATCCCGTGTGCTCCTGCTGGTTTCTTGGTTGATGGGTAGGGTTGATCGATGGTCCACCACCGAAGCTGTGTAGAATCGGGCTATGACTCACGCAATCCTAATCCACCGTCACGGCGGCCCAGAGGTGCTTCGCTGGGAGACCGTCGATCTCAGTGAACCTGGACCGGGGCAGGTCAAGGTCCGTCACACGGCCATCGGCCTCAACTTCATTGACACCTATCACCGGACCGGGCTTTATCCTCTCGACCTTCCTACGGCCATAGGCGTCGAGGCGGCGGGGATCGTCGAGGTATGTGGACCTGGCGTCACCGAGGTTGCGCCCGGTGATCGGGTCGCGTATGCGGGTGGCCCTCCCGGGGCGTGCTCCGAAGCCCGCCTCATCCCCGTCGAGCACCTCGTGGTTTTGCCCGACTTTCTCCCGGACGAGCAGGCGGCTGCGGTGATGATCAAAGGCCTGACCGCGCAGTACCTGCTTCGCAGCACATACCGCGTACAGCCGGGGGATACGATCCTGGTTCACGCGGCCGCCGGGGGAGTCGGTATCTTGCTGTGCCAGTGGGCCTGCCACCTCGGCGCCACCGTCATTGGTACCGTGGGAAGCGACAGCAAGGCCGAGTTGGCGCGCGCCAACGGATGCCACCATACGATCGTCTACACCCGCGAGACTTTTGTCGATCGGGTTCGGGAAATCACCGGCGGGGTGGGTGTTCCGGTCGTCTACGACTCGGTCGGACGCGCCACTTGGGAAGGGTCGCTCGACTGTCTTCGTCCTCTGGGCATGATGGTCACCTACGGCAACGCCTCCGGACCGGTGCCCGCCTTCGAGCCCGCCATCCTCGCCCAAAAGGGCTCACTCTTCGTCACCAGGCCGAGCCTCTTCGCCTACGTACCGACCAGAGACCTCTTGTTGGCGGCGGTCGAAGAGCTGTTCGACGTTATCGAGTCGGGTGCGGTCAAGGTGTCGGTCAATCAGACCTTCCCATTGGCGGAGACTGCTGCGGCACACCGTGCGCTGGAGGCAAGGGAAACCACCGGAGCGACTGTCCTGGTGCCGTAACCTTCTTCATTTCATATTATTGGCGAGCTTAGCGAACCAGATAAGAGCGAAATAGCAGTGGCAGAGCAATGGGAA
>CAZCEX010000040.1:0-15181 GCA_964497785.1 uncultured Thermoanaerobaculia bacterium
TAGAAAGACTACGACTGCGGCCTTCCGACGGCACAGCTCGCACCTCCTCGCAATTTTCGCTGCGCGAGGGGTTTTCCTAGGAGGGTGTAGTGCATAGAGGGTGGATTAATTTCGGTGGGTCGTTTGCCGCTGCTATCATCCAACCCGCCGGGGGTTATCGTGCTGATCTACATCGCGTCTTTTGCGGGCCTGCTGAGCGCAGTGGTGTTGGCGGTCGTCTATCTCGCAGACCGTTACGAACGGGAGCCGGTCGAGCTGATCCAGAACTCGTTTCTTCTTGGTTTCGTGAGTCAGCTGGTACTGGTCATTGCCACCACCGCAGTGACCGGACAGTTTCTGTGGTCCGGGCCGTGGCTGCTGATCACCGTTGTCGGTGCGGCCCTGGTTTTGCCCACATATGTGCGATCCCTGGATGAGATGGACGAACGCTTCGACGGCATCGTCTACACCGTGGCCTGCCTCGCCGGCGCGACCTGCGTCATTCACCTCAACAACCTGCCCCAGGTCGCTGCGGGGTCTCCACTGAGCAGCGCCCTCGAGGACGGAGCGGTACCAGGGCTGCGTGACCTGCTCATCATCGACAGCTCCCCCGTCTTCGCAGGTGAGCTTCTCCAGAGCCTGATGGTGATTGTGGCCGGGGTCCTGATCGGCGCCACCCTGGGGGTGCTCCATCTCGGTGGGAAGGGACCGAAAGAAAGCGCGGCAGTCTGCGCCGTGATAGGACTCGCCGTCATCGGCCTCGACCTTGTTGCTGGTGGGTTTTGGCTCGTCCGCCTTGCGCTCGCGATCACCGCGATCGCCGTGGCGTTCGTTGTTAAACGGCGATCGATCTTCAAGGACCGGCCGCACCCCTCAGAGCGAGACGTTCTGATTCTGGGCTTCAAAACGTTGTTGATGGTCCTGGGTGCATCGCTGCTCGCCATAGGCCTGTTGCAGACTGTAACGGCGCCGGCCGATCTTTCCGTTGAAGCGGAGATCGACGCAGTGGCTGGATTGATGTTGGGGAATGGCGGCGAGGCGGATGGTCTGGGATCGGCGGCATGAGAGCTTTGATACTCGTTTTCGCTCTCCTTGCCGGCGTCGTTTCCAGCGGTTTCGCCGATGACGACAGGCGTTGGGAAAACCCGGTCTTTGACAGTGCCGAGGAGGCTGTTGCAGCGGCTGAGAAAGAGGTCCCGGCTTTCGGAGCAGACAGCCCGGCGGGTTTGCGGCTTTTCATCGCAGGCGTTCTCGGCGCCTCGGGAGATACCGGAAAGACCGTCGATCGCTTCCTCGTCACCCACCCGGCCTCAGCGCTTCACAACCCCGAGCAGCAACGCACCGTGGATCGGTTCGAGGGTGCGATTCCGCGCCAGAGCCGATTGGTCGAGAAACGATTGGCTCGATTTGGTTTCCCCGAGCTTGAAGGCCTGGTCTACTGTCGGCTGGTTGACAGCGTCGATGCGTTTTCCGGCCTCAATACAGCCTCGAGCGACCGCATGTCGCGGGTCGGCGGAGTGACCTACTACTGCCGGTATGTCGTCCTGCCCCTGTCGTACATCGGTGCCGAAAACCTGCGTGAGCTGAGAACGTCGGTGGCACTCAACCCGGGGTTGGACTATGCCTCGACTGTGAGCCAGTGGCAGAAACAGTCCTACGCCAGCCTGGTCAGCACCTTTCGTCACGAGTTGGTTCACGTGTTTGTGAATTCGACCCTTGACGTGCCCGCTTACTCGGATCGTGCCCGTTTCCCGACATGGTTCCATGAGGGCTCTGCCACCTATCTTTCGGGCGATCCCCACTCGGGCCTGAGTACTCGCTACCGGGAATACCAGAACATGTTCTTCTTCCTGGTTCAGCGTCATGGCGTGGGAAAGCTGGAGAATTTCTACACCACGGTATTCGGCGGCAGCGACGTCGCGGGCGCCTTGAATACTGTGTATTCCATCACCGGGTACGACGATCTCTCAGATCGCAGCAGCCGCTGGCACGGCATCAAATCCAAGGTCAGTAGCGCTCTGTGGATTGTGGCCCTCGGTCTGGTTGCCCTGGCATTCGCCGGCAAAGACCTGCCGGTGATCGCGAGCCTACAGCTCTTGTTCGCGATTGGGATGGTCTTTGCTCTACTTGGTGGTATCCCTCAGCACCTGTTCGGCCTCAATGGTCCCACCGCGGTTCTCGTCTCACAGCTGTTCTTCGGTGGTGTAGCCCTCGCTGCCGGAACCAGGGCTGTCCTCAGGATCCGCCGACGCCGGACAGCCTCATAGCCCACATCAATCTCGTGCGCCTGAGTCAGGTTGATCGTGAATGGCAATCAGAAGGCAATATAGGGCAAGTGAACCGCGAAGACGGTGCGTCAAAGTTATAATTCGATTGAATTTATGTGTTTCTTTGCGTCCTTCGCGCCTTTGCGGTTCAAATTCAAGCCGCTGCGGTGAGTATCGAAGGATTTGTGGGGACACTGTCGATGCGGGCTACGGCACGCTGTTTGACCACCTCGAGAGGTCCCCGGACTCGAATCCGTCGCCGAAGACGAATGAGAAACCGAGCAGTTGGCCGAAGATCTCGAACTCATCGTCGACCGACGGTGAGATGTTGTCATCACCCCACCACACCAGCAGGGCGCCGTCTCTCACGTGGTCGTACGCGAGTGCCGGACCGAAGGCGTCACGGGATGGGTCGCCGGTGATGCCCATGGTGGAAAGCCGGCTGTTGACCAGGAGGGTCACAACGCTCGGGTCGGCTGAAACCCAGTCTGTGAAGATCTCGAACTCCTCGTCCACCATGCCGAACCAGTTGTCATCGCCGTGCCATACCACATGGTACTCGTCTCGTCTTGATATCACGGCGGGACTGTGGGCCGAAAAAGAGGGGTCGCCGTCATTAAATCCCATGGCGCTCAACCTGTACTGCGTATTGAGTAGTGTGCCGTCCCATGCCACCAGGTGTCCCCAGATCTCGAACTCCTCATCAACGGTCGGCCAGGTGTTGTCATCGCCGGCCCAGGTCACGAAGAAGTTGTCGAACATGGGGTTGTAGGCGACGTCCGGGTCAAATGCGTCAAAAACAGAATCCCCGTTTGCGCCTCCCATAAGGCTGATCTGGAAGTTGTTGACGATCCAGAAGAGGATACTTGGATCTGCGGGCACAAACTGGCCGAAGATCTCGAACTCATTGTCGATGAGGCCATTTGTATTGTGATCTCCCTCCCAGACCACCAGAAAGCTGTTGTGATTCGAGTCCCAGGCCACCGCTGGTTGCGAAGCGAAGTAACCAGGATCTCCGGCTGGCCCCATGACGCTGATTGTGTACTGCGCTCCATCGACCGGAGTGAGACCGGGATAAAATCGCCGGCCCCAGATCTCGAACTCATTATCGACGTTCGGCGCCACGTTGCTGTCCCCACACCACACGACGAGGTAGACGTTGTTGTGCTCGTTGTAGGCGATATCGGGTTTGATCCACCACGCCGCGCCATAAACAGGGTCCCCGGATGGGCCCATCTCACTGAGCCGTGTCTGGGGTCCAAGGAGCTGCCCGGTGGCGCTCACCCGGCGGCCGAAGACCTCGAAGTGATCGTTGTCCAGCGGCAGGTCGAGATGATCCGCCACCCAGACGACCATGTACTCGTTGTCGACGCTATTGTAGGTCACGGCCGGCAGCAGGGCGTCGTAGTTGGGGTTGCCATTGGGGCCCATGAAGCTGATGCGGATCCGGCTGCCGACCAACTGACCGGTTGCGGCATCGACCAGCTGGCCGAAAATTTCGAACTCCTCGTCAACCAGCGGTGCGGTGTTGTCGTCGGCATACCAGACCACGAGGTACTGATCGGTGACCGGGTTGTAGGCAACGTCGGGCGTCATGTTGGGCACCAGGAACCAGAAGGCCCCGTAGCCGGGATTCCCGTTTGGGCCCATCCAGCTGATGCGAAAGTCATCGGGAGGTCTCTCGCTGGCTGTTGCGCCGGGAATGCCGACCCCGGCCAGGGCACACCCCATGGTGATGATGACTACGATGCATACTGCAATATTCCCTGGTGAGCCCGAGTTCGCGCTGTTCTGTACCCTGCGCCCGGGTGGCTGCATTTTTTGGTTCGGCGCGTTAACGCGATGACGCTGAATCTCGGTCATGATCTCTCCTTCTTCCCTCGCCCTGAAGCTTAATTCAGGCTAACACGACGGAGCGACAGGAAAGAAACGTTTGAGATGGAGGAATACCTCTTTGTGAGGAGGTTTTCTTTTCGGGGCGTTGAATCGTCGGGAGCTGGAAGAGGATCGTGGAGGGCCGAGGCGACAACACCACAAACCCAACCTCCCATTCGAGCTCGGTGAGGGATACTGGAGAATCGAACGTTGAGTATGACAAGAATGAGGGGGGACAGGAGCATGAAAGCGACACCGAGACCCGAGCAATGCCCTTGCCGATGTGCAAAGCATCTGTTGTACGTATTGACATGTGTTGTTGCAACCATCGCTCCAGCAGTGGTGAACGCCCAGGCCGAGGTCGAGCTTCCACGACACTGCGACCTCGAGTTGCCGCTCTTCGCGGGCAGCGCCTGGACAGAAGGCGTGACCGGGGCCGCGGTGCTGGCGACGAGCGCCCAACAGATCCTGGTGACCTACCGGGTCTTGTGTGGCGACACCAGCGATCTCCATCCGGCCGGCTCGCCGCCATACACCGACTGGCCGTTTGCTGACGTCAACTACGACCACTACGCGACGCCGGTGTTTTGTAGGGGCAACGGCAGTCAGAGCGTGGATGTCTGCGACTACGATCAGTACCAGGCGTGGCCTGGGCCGAAGTGGCCGAACGATGTAGTCGGTGGCCCGATCACCGTGCCTCGATCCGTCGGCGACGTTCGGCCGGCAGGACCGCGGGACACCGGCGCCGACGGCCACCTGGTCATCTTCGATGAGGCGACGCATACCGAGTACGACCTCTGGCAAGCGACGACGGTGCGCAACGGGCCGTGTGCCAGCCTCGGTGGAGGTCGTACCGGTTCGGCGATCCTCGAGACAGGCGCCGCGGACTACTTCGACGTCGACGGCAGTGGCAGCAACCCGGACGGCCTGTCGAGCGCCCGCGCCATGGGAACACCGATGCTCGCCGGTCTCATCGTGCCTGAGGACATCGAGGCCGGCGCGATCCAACATGCACTGGCGGTCGGCATCCCCGGTCCGCGAAACCTCAGCCCGAACCCTGAGGATCCGTTGCCGTCGGATTGGTTCTACCCTGCTTCGACGACCGAGACCGATTTCTACAGTGACAACTCTTCGGCCATGGCCGCCGGCCAGCGCCTGCGAATGAAGGGGAGCCTGGTCGATGAGGACGGCACAGCGATCGCCGAGGGCGACCTCGCATTGATCACCCGGATGTTCATTGCCGCGTTACGCACCTACGGCGCCTATGTGGTCGACAATACCAGCGGGTTCACGTATTACGCAGAGGACATTCACACGGCGGTGCTCGAGCTTTCGGACGACGACATCAACGATCTGATCGGCCGGCCGCACGGCACGACGTTGCCATCCACCAAGACCAGATGGCAGCTGGTGATCGAGACACTCAACGCCGACCTCGAGACCATCCCGTTCGCGTACGGCCTGTGCGACGAAGCGAGCTCCTCCGTCACGACCAGCAACTTCGTCGTTGTTGAACCTGCATCACCACCGGTTCATATCTTTGCCGACCCCTTCGAAAGCGGCGACACCTGGTTCTGGAGCTCCACCACCGGTGGCACCACGCAGACCGTAGGGGTTCTTCGTCGCAAGCTCCGTCCAATTGCATACGCCAAACGGTGTCATCCTGAATGCAGTGAAGGACCCCTTGTAGAGCACTTGAGCGACACGATTTCGTGATGCTAAAGGGGTCCCTCGGCAAGCTCGGGACGACATATTTCGTGGCGGGTGTCACTCGAAAAACGGCCCGCGAGGGCACCGGATGCTCAGAAGACCAGGGTCAGGGATGAGAAACCTGCTATTTCGAGCTGGGCCAGGGTCGTCGAGGAGGCCGAACCTTCCTGCTCGGCTTCCCACTCGTCGCGGCTCGACAGCGTGATGGGCTCGAGATCGGCCTTCTCGAGCTTGCGGTTGAGCTCATCGAGCTGGTCGCTGGTGAGTGCGGCGAACCTCTCGGTCTGGGCGGCAAGCTCGGCGCGTAGTCGTTCGGCGCGTGCGATCTGCGAGTCGGTCGGCCGGCCGTCGAAGCCGCTCACGGCGCCATAGACGTTGCCGATTTTCTCTCGGAGCTCCTCTTCGCCGGAGAGCCTGCCGTCTTCGGAGGTCGAGACGATGCCTGCGCGGAAGGCCTCGACCTCGTCGGCCCATTCCCGCAGAGCTTCGCCGAGGCGGCTCTTCTCTTCGAGCTCGTCGGACCTTTCACGCGCGGCGTCCCGCACCGCGACCACCGAGTCGATGAGGTAGGTCATGTTCTCCAGGTCGTCATAGATTTTCATTGCCGTGACCTGCTGCAATCGGCGGTCTTCTGCCGAGTGGGGGGAGCGCGGGTCGGCAACGAGTGTGACCTCGCCTTCGTAGGTGTCCTTGCCCTTGATGAGCTTGACGGTGTAGCTGCCCTCGGCGACCCGGGGGCCGACAAATGCCGGCACCAGCGAGGACGCCGGCGGCACCTTGGGTGGCTTGAGCCGCATCGGCCAGGCGACCCGGTTGATACCGACCCTTTTTTCGCCGGAGATGGTCTTGAGGAGCTCACCGTCGTGATCGTAGACCTCGATCTTGAGGTCGCCGAAGATGTGTCTTTTCTTGAGCCAGTATGTGATGATTGCGGCTTCACGGGGGTTTCGGCCCACGAACTCGTCGTCGGCGCCGAAGTCTTGCAAGCTGGCGCCGATGCGCATCTGTGCCGGCCGTGCAGGCAGGAGGGCCACGTTCGAGGCCAGGGTCTGAGCGGTGAGCGCTCGAATGGGCGTCAAGTCATCGATGATGTAGATACCGCGGCCGTGGGTGGCGACCACGAGGTCGTGCTCGCGGGGGTGGATCACGATGTCATGTACCGCCACCGGGGGCATGTTGCCCTCGAATCGGGCCCACTGGGCGCCGCCATCGAGGCTGATCCACAATCCGTGTTCGGTTCCGAGGAACAGCAGGTCTGGGTTGATCAGGTCCTCGCGTACGACCCATGCATAACCCTCGAGGTTGTCTGCCGCCAGGCTCCGCCATGTGGCGCCGAAATCCTCTGTGCGGAAGACATAGGGCCTCATGTCGCCGGCACGGTGGCCGTCGAGAGTGACGAAGGCGCGGCCCTCGGAATGACGGCTGGCCTGCACGCTCGAGACCCACGTGCCGGTCGGGACCTCGGGCAGGTTGTCGAAGACGTTCGTCCAATCCTCGGCGCCATCCCTCGTGATCTGAAGCTTGCCGTCGTCGGTTCCAACCCAGATCACCTGATCGTCGAGGGGCGATTCGCAGATGCCGTAGATGGTGGCGTTGTTCTCAGCGGTCGAGTTGTCGATCGACAGGCCGCCCGATTGCTCCTGACGTTGCCTCGCCGGGTCATCGGTGGTCAAGTCTGGCGAGATGCGCTCCCAGGAGTCACCCCTGTCGTGCGAGCGGAAGAGGTATTGGGCACCGTAGTACAGGCGCCCCGGATGGGTCTGAGAGAGGTGGATGGGCGCGCTCCAGTTGAAGCGCAGCTTCTCTTCGCCTTCACCCTCATAGGGATGAATCGACTGGATCTCGGAGAGCGATTTGCGAACCCGGAGCAGGTGGCCCCCCTGGTACTCCGAGTAGAGGATGTCGTGATCCGTCGGGTCGGGAACGACCCAGAAGCCGTCTCCGTAACCGACGTTTTTCCAGTCGTGGTTGCGAATTCCTCCCGGCGAGCGTGAAGGCCCCATCCACGATCCGTTGTCCTGCAGCCCGCCGTACACGTTGTAAGGCTGCTCCATGTCAACGGCTACGTGGTAGAACTGGGATACCGGCAATGAGCGGGCCATGATGAAGTGGTGGGCCTCATCCTGCGAGATGTAGAGCCCGCCGTCGGTTCCGACGATGACCTCGTTCGGCCTTTCGGGGTTGATCCACACCGGGTGGTAGTCGCCGTGCACTGCGCCGCCGCCACCGATGAAGGGCGAGGAAAAGGTTTCGCCACCATCGCTCGAGACGGCAAGTGAGAAACCCGGCTTGTAGACCGTATCGTGGTCCGTGGGGTGCACGGTGAGCGCTGCAAAGTAGAAGGGCCTCCCGGCCACGCTCTGGGTGCGGTTGACCTCTTCGAAGGTATTGCCGAGGTCGTCCGAGCGGTAGAGCGCCGTGTCTTCGGCCTCTACCAAGGCATAGACCCGGCTCGCTCGCGATGGCGCAACGGCTACCGCGATTCGGCCCTTTTCCCCTTCAGGCAGGCCTGTGGTGAGCGTGTGCCAGCTGTCACCGCCGTCGAGGCTGCGATAGAGGCCGGATCCTGGACCACCGGAAGTGAAGAAGTCGGGTGAGCGGCGGAACTGCCACATGCCGGCGTATAGGACCTGTGGATCCTGGGGATCCATCGCCAGGTCCGAGCATCCCGTGTCGGCATCGACGAACAGGGTCTTTTCCCAGCTCGTACCACCGTCAATCGACCTGTAGACACCTCGTTCATCGTTGCTGTCCCATAGATGTCCCGTGGCGCAGACAAAGACCCGCTCCGGATCCGAAGGATCGACGATGACGCGCGCGATCCTCTCCGTGTCTTCGAGCCCGAGGTGCTGCCAGGTTCCCCCGCCATCGCTGGTCCGGTAGATCCCGTCGCCGACTGAAACACTGTTGCGAACCCAGGTCTCCCCGGTGCCCACCCAGACGGTATCCCGATCCGACGGGTCGACCGTGATCGCGCCGATCGACTGCGTGTCGTCGTCGAAAACGGCGTCAAAGGTCACACCGCCGTCGTCCGATTTCCACACGCCACCGGAGGCCGTACCGGCCCAGATCGTGGTCGGCGCCCCTGCAACGGCGTCGATGGCGGAAATGCGACCACTCATCAGAGCGGGCCCGATGGCGCGAGCCTGAATGCCGCCGAAGGTGTCACTGGTGATCGTGACGCCTTCGTCAGCCGCTGCGCTGAGCACGCTCATCATGAGAACCGTTAAGGCCGATAATGCGAAACGGAACATGCCACCCTCCCCGATGTTTTAAACAGGTGCTATGTGTCGCGACGACTCGTCGCTCACTCGGTTGTTTCTTCGCTCTCGGCTTCGGTCTCGGGCATGAGGAAGAGCGACGGATCAAGCTCGATGTTGAGTTCGATCGTCTCGAAGGTGATGGCCTGTCCGTTTGGCGCCCCTTTGGCCTGCGTTGTCATCGAGTGCGGCAGCATGAGGCCGTCGACCTCTTTGTAATCTCCGGCCGAGGTCTCGGCCTCGATCGTCTGGCCGTTGATCTCGCGGCTGGTCTCTTCCTTGATCTCGAGGTAGTACTCGGCGTCGAGGTAGATCATGGACACGTTGCCGTTTGAGCGCACGACCTTGATCTTGTAGGCTTCGGTGCCTTCGATCGACTCTTTGCCGATGAGCTCGACCTGGTGCCCCTTCTCCTGCCAGTCGACCAGGGGGCCCTCGAAGTCGGCTTCGTCCTCCATGTTCTTGGCGAGCTCGTCGGGAATCTTTTCGGGCTCGGTCTTGCCCATGAAGGGCATGAACATCCATCCGGTCTCACCATCGTAGGCCTGGATGCCGGTCTTGCCCTGGATGGTGAACTCGTTGCGCATTTTATTCGGTCGTTGCCAGTAGTAGGTGAATGGCGCTTCCATGCCGCCACCCATATTCATTGTCCCGGTGACCTTGACCGAGTTCACCGCCTTGAGCTTGTCGAGGCCGCCCTTGGCCTCGTAGTTCTTGGCCAGGACCTCGTCCAGAGTCTCGGCGCCCACGAATACAGCGATACAGAAAACGCACAACATCAGTGATCCGATTTTTTTCAACATGCTTCCCCCAGTTCTCGTTATTGGTCCCAGCAATCGCTGCGGGACTCTTTCAGCGACCTGATGTGGCAATACGTATTGTCGCCTTGATTTGTTTCCGCACGGCCCGCCGTAAATCCTCTGAGAGTATGCCCCACAATCACCGCGCGACCAAGACAACGAGCGTGATGTCATCGGACGGGCAGTTACCCCCGAGAAAGGAGGTCACCGCGGCGAGCATGCCATCGACTACTGCCGACGCTTGGTGCCCGGCGAGCCCCTCGAACTCGGTGACGATGCGGGGGTAGCCGAAGGGCTCGCCCTCCGGGCCCGCAGCCTCGGCCAGGCCGTCGCTCGCCACCAGGATCGTATCGCCCGACGAGATCGAAACGTCCTCCACCATGTAGGTCGCGTCGGCAAGGGTTCCCAGTGGCACACCGGGGATGAGCACCTCTTCGACCCGGGTCGGGTCCTTGCGCAGAATGAGCACCGGGGGCATGCCCGCCGAGGCGATTCTGAGCTTGTCTTGCATGACCTCGATCACGACCATGGCCATGCTGGCGTGGCGCTCGTTCATCTGCTGAAGACCGGCGCCGACGCGTTCGAGGGCGCCGAGTGGCCCTTCGCCGGCCGTGACACCCTGAAAGAGGTTCTTCGCCACCGCCACAACCATGCCCGCGTGCAGTCCGTGACTGGTGGCATCGCCGACTGCCAATAGTGTGTTGGCGCCGTCACTGGTCCACAGGTCGACGTAGTCTCCGCCGACCTCGGTGGCGGTGATCATGCGGAAGGCCGTCTCGAGACCTTCGATTTCGGGAGGTGTGTGTGGCAGCATCGCCAGTTGGAGGCGACGGGCGTGCTCCATTTCCAGGCTGCGACGGGCATTTTCGGCCTCGAGAACCTCGTGCTCGGCCTCCGCCAGCGCTGCCTGGCGTTCCTGGACCAGGGCACGATCGGACAGTTCCTCCACCTCGACGAGACGCCGCTTCAGCTCACGCGCAGTCCTCGCCGCCCGCAGGGAGATGAAGAGAGAGAACGCAACCCCGAGCACGATCATTGTGATGTTGGTGAAGAGGCCAGAATCGATTGTACGTCCGGCCAGGTCCGCCGTTGTCGAGACCACGGACACGGCGGCCAACGGGACAAACGCGACCGCGATGATCCAGACGTCGGTTTCGCGACGCAAGACGGCTGCGATGGTCACCCTGAGCATTTCTATGAAGCCGAGCAGGAAGAAGATCTGCGCCAGGGTATTGGGCCCGAGAGCCTGCCACGACCATACCCAGGCCGCGAGCACAAAACCAGCAGCTGTCAGCACCCAGGTCGGCCAGGTCGGTCGGCGGCGCACGACCACGTGTACGAGTACGAGCCCGAGCAGAATTGAGAGAACGCTGACGGCGACGATCGACTTGTAGAGGGCGAGCCTGGTGATCAGGTCGGTCGTCAGCGAGAAGGCGATCTCGAGCCCCTTCAGCGATGCAATCGTTGCAGAAAAGGCGGCGAAGAAGAGGTGCTCACGGGCGGACGGCAAAAAGAAGAACAGAAGCAGGTGGAGTACGGCAAGCGCCGCAAAGGCTCCCCCGAAGGCAGCCGGGGTATTCATGACGATGACGGCCCATTGGTGGTAGGCGCCGGCGGCTGCTTCGACGCTGCGCATGTTCAGCGCAAACCCGCGCACGTGGCCGACGTGCACGTTGCCGCGGCTGTTGGAGTAGCGGATGGCCAGTACGTGGGTGCGCCCAGGCTCGAGAGCGATGCCGACAAAATCGTTGGCGAAAATGGGTCGTTCGGTCTCGGGATCCGCCGAGACCTCTCCGAATTGGGTGATCAGACGGCCGTCGAAGAAGATCTCGGAGGCGCCGTTCTGCACGGGTCGGATGGCGAGCGCGCTCGCCGGCATGCCTTCTGCGAGCCTCAGCCGCCGCCTGAACCAGCCGATCCCAGGCCACCCGCCGGGTGGGTCTTTTGCGGGAGGCAGCAGTGACTGGGCGACCGGCCAAGAGCTGTCGTCGAAGGAGGGCTCGGCCCACGTTGCATCGTCCCCGGCGTGATATCGCCAGCCGTCGATGAGCTGCAGGCGTTCATCGAGGTTTCCTGACAGCACCACGAGATCTTCTGTTGGGCGAATCGTAGCGTGGGCCACACCACCACCAGCCGCGATGACAGCGGACAGTAGGAGCATCTCGAGACGAAAGCGATTGCCCAGGGTTCCCTCTCTGTCGATTGTACTGGTCCTGACGGCAGAAGGTTGCTGTGGATTTTGGAGGACTCGAGGTCTCGGTTCCTTTTCGGCTCTTCGCCTCATTCCGGCTGGTGTGAGATCACGAACGGCTCATCACCCTTCATGAAGCTCACCCTGACAATCGTCTTCATTCCCTTCGAGATCAATACGTTCGTGGACAACGTTCGTCCTCGTATCGATACGACCATCGGGTACTCGCCCGCTGGGATCATGGTGAGGTTCAGCTTCTGGTCGGACTTTTCCTTGGTTTTTCCCATGAACCGAACGGTGCACCGGTTCGGTTGCGAGATCACGCGCAGCGAACCCAAGCCAACGTGAACGAATTCCACCTTGCCCGTCTCGAGATTCCCTCGAACCGCGACCTCGGCGCCGTCCTGGATTCTCACCACACCGGAAATTCGTTCGTAACCGGCCCTGCTGAAGGTGATGCTGTGCTCACCGACAGCGAGGCCGCCAATCGACAGGTGTGGCGTGCTCTTGTTCTCTGACATTCCATCGATCTCGACGACACAGTCCTGTGGCATCGAGGTAACCAGAAGGCTCCCAACGGGCTGCTCGATCCGGGCGCTGGCGGTCCGGCCGTCGTGGCGGGTCGGCGCCTCGGAAAGCGGTTCTACCACAGGGGCCTCGAGCGGTAGCGTGATCGCCTCGGGGGCAGGCTCGGCCGGCGGGTCGGGGGCAAGCTCCGAGACGGTCTCCGAGACGAATTCCCCCACCTCGACCTCGATCGGGACCCGCACCTGAACGATCTGTGGCTCGAATCCTTGCTTCTCGACTCGGATGGTGTGCACGCCGTGGGCCACGTTCGACAACAGCACGCCGTGGTCCTCCAGGCTGGAGGTGCCCATCAGCTCACCATCGAGGTAAACCAGAAGACCGGGTGCGCAGGTGACCTGGATGTCATCAGCGGATGCCACGATCGACATGCCCACCAGGACCAACAGAAACAGCCAGGAATTTCGCCTCATGCTTCCTCCGCGTCGGTTCGAACCGGCCCCCAGAGTATCTCATCGTGCGCTGCAACCATGCTCTCGGGCTGGCGCAGACTCTGGACGGTTCAGGGTTTGACGCCGTACTCTAAGCACCGTCAGAAAGTCGGCTGGTGACATCGATGTCGTCGGTGACCCCGGGAGGCCGGACCTTATGGCAAAGATCACCGGGAAGCTCCTCGTCAACGGCGAGCATCGCGAGATCAGTGTCCCACCCGAAGAATCCTTGCTCTGGGTTCTTCGAGATCGACTCGGTCTGACCGGCGCCAAGTACGGGTGCGGCGAAGGCGCTTGCGGCGCCTGCACGGTGCTCGTCGGTGGACGGGCCGAACGCTCCTGCTTGATGCTCTTTGAAGACCTACAGCCACGGTCAAAAGCCTCGAGGCTGTGGTGAGATGCCTTTGCCCCTTGTCGGCCCGGCGGTGGCCAACGCGGTCTTCAACGCGGTTGGGGTGCGCCTCTACAGCACGCCGTTCACGCCTGAGAAGGTGCTCGCGGCTCTCCGAGATGTATCCCGGTGAATTTTGCGGGCCAAAGGTATGCCCACAAATCAGGTTCGACGCTCACCGCGGCGGCGTAGATTTGAACCGCAAAGGCGCGAAGACCGCAAAAAAGGCAAAATGTCATAAATACGCCCTTTGCGATCTTGGCGTCTTTGCGGTTCAATTGCCCTTTGTTGCCTCTCGGCTGCCACTCACGATCAACCTGAGCCAACGGGAGAGGTTTGTTGCGGGCTAACTCCCCAGAACACGATCGAGGGCTTTTTCAAACGCAGCCACTGTGCGATCGATATTCTGCAGCTTGTCCAGGCCAAACAACCCGATACGGAATGTCATGAAGTTTTCTGGTTCGTCACAGCGCAACGGTACGCCTGCCGCTGTCTGCAATCCCGCCTCCGTGAATTTTCTGCCATTGTGGATTTCAGGATCACCCGTGTAACTGACGATGACACCGGGGGCCTGAAACCCTTGGGCCGCCACGCTGCTGAAGCCTCGGGACTCGAGCAAAGATCTGACCTTTTTCCCCAGCTCCTGTTGGCCGGCTCGGGCATTCTCGAAACCGAAGTCTCCAGTCTCGTTGAGTACATCGCGAAAAACACTCAGACCATCAGTGGGCATGGTTGCGTGGTAGGCATGCCCGCCATTCTCATAAGCCTGCATGATCTGGTGCCACTTCCCGAGATCACAGGCGAAGCTGGTACTGGTGGTTGAGAGCACCTTTTGCAGGGCGTTTTTTCCCAACATCACCAGACCGCAGCAGGGTGAACCGCTCCAACCCTTTTGCGGTGCGCTGATCAAAACATCGATACCTAGATTTCTCATGTCGACCCAGATAGCGCCCGAAGCAACGCAGTCCAGCACAAACAGACCACCAACTGAACGGACCGCTTCTGAAACAGCCTTGATGTAGTGATCGGGAAGGATGATGCCGGAGGCTGTTTCTACATGAGCGGCAAAAACCAGCTCTGGTTTCTCCTTTTTGATGGTAGTTATCACCTCGTCAATTGGCGCCGGAGCGAAGGCCGGGTGCGTGCTGTCATCGACAGCCCGCGCCTTGAGCACCGTTGATTCAGAGGGAATCTTGCCCACGTCGAAAATCTGGCTCCAACGAAAACTGAACCAACCATTCCGGATCACCAGACATCTTTTCCCAGTCGCCAACTGGCGGGCTACCGCTTCCATCGCGAACGTGCCGCTGCCCGGAACGACAACGACGGCTTCGGCGCTGTAGGCTTTTTTGAGCGAAGAAGAAATATCATTCATGACCCGTTGGAATTTTCGAGACATATGATTGAGTGAACGGTCGGTATAAACCACTGAATATTCAAGAAGTCCATCCGGATCGACATTTGGCTTGAGACCTGGCATCTCTCTCCCCTTAAATTCGAAGGTCGAATATATACGAACCTACCTATCCCCTTCGCTCAGGTTGCCCAGGTGTTGGCCATTTCCCAGCCCCTCGGTCGCACGCCATGAAGGACGTGCCTACGCCTATATCTCTGATTCTAAAAATGTAGGCGGGTGCTTCAGCGCCCGCGACCACAACGGAACTCGACCTGGTCGCGCTCCACCTGAGCGAA
>CAZCEX010000041.1:0-15147 GCA_964497785.1 uncultured Thermoanaerobaculia bacterium
TTGTCGAATGCGCTTCTTCGGTAACGACAACGATAACGGGCTCGGGCGAAAAACACACGGTGGGCCAGACTTTCAACGAAATCGGCGAGTGAAAACTTTTCGTTAGGGCTTGACCGTCCCAGGATCCAGCCTCACCCGTTGGCGAGGGTGACTCCTCGCTTCGACTGTTCGATGAAATCGAGCACGAGATCGACGTCTTCCTGACCCGCGAGCTCGGTCTTCGCCTTCGAGACTGCCTGACTGGTATTGAGCTTGGGATTTCTCAGAAACCGCCACAGGTCCTTCAGGGCTTTTCGCCGTGCCTCAGAAAATCCCAAGCGCTCGAGGCCGATAGAGTTGGGCCCATAACACCTGGCAGGACGGTTGCCGACCACCTTCATAAACGGCAGACAATCCTTCGAGATGGTGCTGCCACCACCAATGAAGGCGTACACGCCGATCCGGCAAAACTGATGGACCGGAGTGAGGGCGCCGACCGTTGCAAAGTCGCCGACCTCGACGTGCCCTGCAAGGGTTGCACCGTTTGCGAAAATGACCTTTGACCCAACCTGACAGTCGTGAGCGATGTGGGTATACGCCATGAAGAACCCACCACCACCGATACGGGTCAGGCCCCCGCCTCCCGGAGTCCCCCGATGAATTGAGACGAACTCGCGAAAAATGTTGTCATCACCGATCTCGACCCGCGTCGGTTCGCCGGCGTACCCGAGGTCCTGTGGGCCTGCCCCGACCGATACGTGACTTTCGAATCGGTTGCGGGCGCCGATCACCGTATTCCCAGTGAGGCGACTCAAGGGTCCCAGCACACACCCGTCCCCCACCTTGACATCGGCATCGACAACACAGTGGGCGCCAATCGCGACATCGACACCGAGCTCAGCATGGGTGTGAACGACTGCTGTCGAATGGATTTCGGTGCTCACTATCGCTCCGTGACTGCTGACATCAGGTCTGCTTCACACACGACCTCTCCGTCAACCAGCGCCCGGCCGTGCAGCTTGGCAAAGGTCCGCCGCAGGTTCTTGACCTCGACTTCAAAAAACACCCGATCGCCGGGAATCACCGGCTTGCGGAAACGGCATCCGTCGATTCCGGTGAAAAAGATGAGCTTGTTCTCACGATCTTCGATTCCACCGAACAGCAAGTACCCGCCGGCCTGGGCCATCGCCTCCACAATGAGCACCCCCGGCATGACGGGTTGCTCTGGGAAATGGCCTGTGAAAAACGGCTCGTTGAACGTCACGTTCTTGTAGGCAATGATCGATCGGTCTGTCTGCTCGACCACCCGGTCAATGAGGAGGAACGGGTAGCGATGCGGCAAGACTGACATGATGTCTCGAATGTCTTTCATCCCTGATTCTCCGAATCCAGTCGCTCCAGCCTCTTCTCGAGCTCTTTCACACGTTTGAGCAGCTCCGGCAGACGCATCAAAGCGACCTGGGAGCGGGCCCATTCCTTGCGGGGTCGAGCGGGGATCCCGGACACCAATTGTCCAGGGGGCAGATCCTTTAAAACGGCAGTTTTCCCAGAGACCTGAGCACCGTCACCAAGCTCCAAATGACCTGCAACGCCTGACTGGCCGGCGATGACGACGTAGCGGCCGAGCTTCGTGGAGCCGGCGATACCCACCTGTGATACGAGGATTGATCCCTCACCGATTGTCACGTTGTGGGCGATCTGGACCAGGTTGTCCACCTTGACGCCCTTGCATATCCTCGTTTCGCCGAGGGTAGCGCGATCGACGCAGACGTTGGCGCCGAGCTCGACGTCGTCCTCGAGGACCGCGGTCCCGACCTGGGGAACTTTGTGGTGGATTCCATCCACCGTCGCATAGCCGAATCCGTCGGAGCCGACGACGACGCCAGCATGGAGGATGCAGCGATCGCCGATGCTGCACCCCTGCTCGACCACGACATGAGGGTGGAAATAGCAGCTCTCGCCAACGGTTACTCCGTCCCCGAGAACGGTTCCAGCCCCTAAGCGAGATCCATCACCGACCCTGCATCCGGCCCCGATCACAACATGGGGCCCAATGGTCACACCATCCCCGATCACGGCATCCTCAGCAACGACTGCCGTCGGGTGGACCCCGCATTCAGGGACCGGTTCGGGCGCCATCAACTCCAGAGCCTGCGCCAGCGCCAGGTAGGGCTCCTCGCAAACCACGAGATTGTGCCCGGGGAGAAGCCCGGGATCAGCAAGGAGGACCGCCCCCGCACCCGTCTCCCTGGCCTGCTCGACATACCTCGAATTATGAAGGAAGCTGAGGTCCCCCGGTCCAGCGGTGTCGAGCGGACGAACCCGACTGATCGTCACCTCGGGATCTCCCACAACCTCCCCGCCGAGGAATCGCGCCAGCTCAGACAGGCGCAGACCCGCCATGGCTCACGGTGTTGTATTGAAGCGGCGAATGACCTCATCCGTGATGTCGACCGCCTCGTCAGCGTATACGAGGCCGGACTGAAACTTGTTGAAGATCAGGGTCATTCCCCGCTCCTTGCCGACGGCGTCGATCACCGGCAGGATCCGCGCTTCGAGCCCTTCCAGAGCCACTCGACGTGCATCGTCCAACTCGCGTTGAGCATCGTCCTGGAAACGTCCGAGCTGAATGCCCTTGTCCTCGAGCTGCTTCTGCAGAGCCTCGAGCTTGTCGGCGGCCAGGGTAAACTGCTGCTTGGAAAGCTGTTCGCGTAGCGCGTCGGCCTGCTCCTGGATCGAGCGCCCTTCGGCGATCTTGGCGTCTTGCAGGCCCTTGAGCTTGCCGAGACTCTCTTTGCCGGGGTCGCTTTCCGTCACCACGCGTTGGATATCGATCACCGCGATCTTGGCCTGTGCAGCGGCAGTGGTTGCCGCAAGCAGCGCGACAGTGGTGATCAGGACCGTCTTCATGAAAACTCGGTACATTTTTCCTCCTGGGAGGCCGTTTGCGGCCTCAGAATGTTGTTCCAATCGAAAATTGAAAATCGCTGGCGTCCTCGTTCGGGAACGGTTCGAGGTTGATACCGTAGATGAATCGAATCGGGGCCTGGAAGATCGGCAAAAAGATCCGCAGCTCGATGCCGGCGGATTGGCGGAACCAGCTCCATTCCCATCCCTGAATCGGAGCGTAGGTGTTGCCGTTGTCGGTGAAGAAAACGAGCTTGACGGGCCCACCCAGCTTCACCTGGAGCTCGAGGTTGAGCAGCCAGTAACGGTCGCCACCTATGATCGCCCCCTCAGGCGTTCGGAAATACACGCCGGTCTCTTCGTCTCTCGGAGTCACCGAGTAATAAGGAAATCCCCGTAATGTGCGATCTCCACCAAGGCGATAGAGCTCGTAGATCGGAAGGTCGGATTCGTCATAAGGGAAAAACTTGCCTATCTCGGCGTTGAAGGCGAAAACCATTCCGCCCTTCCTCGTCAACGGAATCCACTTGGTGTACTCAAACTCCGGCCTCACATAGTCGAAGTCCCCACCGAGCGGCCCGCCGGCAAGACGAAGCCTGAACGAGGTCGCGGTACCGCGAGAAGCATCAAATGGGTCGTCTCTCGTATCGTAGCGGTAGGATGGCGTAAACGACATTGTCCGGCCGCTGAACTCTTGATACGCCTGCTCGAGAGTCACGCGTTCGATCGGCGGCAGGTCCACCGGCCGTTCGTGTCCGCCGGTCTGGCCCAGGCCCGGCTCTCCCGTGTTCGAGATCGTATAGCGCGAGTTGACGTCTTCATAGGCGAGCAATCCCGACACCGACCCCCACATCCCCAGGCCAAGACCCACCGTAAGGCTCGCCCCGGTTGTATCGCGGTAGTAGTCGTAGATGTCGGTAGATGACTTGAAGATCGACGCGCCGAGCAGGATTCTGCGATCGAAGAGATATGGTTCGGTGAAGCTCAATGTGTAGTAATCCGACCGACCGCCGACCTGGAGCGACAGCCCAAGGGTTTCGCCACGGCCCATGAAGTTCCTGGTATTGAAAGACGTCTGGGCAAAAACCCCATCGAGCTCGGAGTAGCCTGCCCCGAACTGAATGTCGTTGCGACCGACCTCCTGGCCCTTGACCGTCACGTTGACGCGCTTGTTCTCATCGTCAAAATCGAACTCGAGGGGATCTTCCTCGAGCTTCCAATACCCGAGGGCATTGACCTTGAAGACGGAAGACCGAAACAGGCCCATGTTCATCCAGTTGCCTTCTGTGACGCGGAACTCACGCCGCAGAACCTTGTCCTTCGTTGAGGTGTTGCCGGCGAACTCCAACCGTCCGAGCTTGAACTGATCCCCTTCGAAAATGTCGATGACGACGTCGACGACTCTTTCGTCACCCTCTCGTACTGTTCGAACCTCGTTGGTATAGGCGTAGATATAGCCCCGATTGTGATAGAGGTCGCGGATCTTCTCGGCACCCTGGTCGATCACCTTGTAGGAGTAGATCTTCCCTTCTTCGGCGCCAATGCTCCCGGCAAGACCCTCCGGTCGAAAAACCTCACTGCCCTCAACTGTCAAGGACCCGAGAGCGTATGGCTCACCCTCTTCGACAGGGATCGTGATCGTGGCCTGGAACTTCTGCTTTTTCAGCAACTCTGCATCTGGGTTTTTGGCGATCAGTTCGACGGTGGGTTGACCGATTTTCACATCGACATAGCCGTTATTGAGGTAGAACTCACGCAGATTCTCGCGGTCCTCTTCCCATGATTCCTCCGAGTAGATGATCGAATCGCCCCAGGGACGGTAGATCTTCTTCTCTTTGACCTTCTTCAGGGCGCGCTGCAGCCGGGAGTCCGAAAACGCCTCGTTGCCGACGAACTCGATCTCGTCGATCTTGACCTTACCGCCCTCATCGATCGCGAAGACAACCCGTCGGCGATTGCGGCCGAGGTCTTCGACAGTGTACGAGATGATCGCCGAGCGGTAGCCGTCGGTCGCGTAGATCTCTTCGAGAGCGTTCTGAATCCGCGTCAACTGGGCCATACGGAGCGGCACATTGCGCGGCACCTCGACACCCTCCTCATCGAGACGGTCCTTGAGGTCGGTGGCACTGAGCTTCTTGTTGCCTTCGAAGATCACCGACTGGACAAACGGTCGCTCGACGACCAGGATCACGAGGTTGACCTGCCCGTCATCGAGGTTTTCGACCTCGATCGAAAGGTCCTCGACAAGGCCGGAGTCCCACAGCCTACGGAAACCTTGGCCGATGAGGTCCATTTCGAGAGGATCGCCGGGCTCGAGACCCAGGTAATACGCAACAGTATCCTGGGTGAGGGTCACTCCGCCTTCGACAATCACGTCGGCGATGATCGTTTCATCATTCTCCGCAAGAACCGATGGCACCCAGAATCCGACCAAGAGCACCGCTGCAAGGAGACCTATCAAACCTGACTTCACACCTACTCCCACCAACGAGACCGGATGACTCGCCTTACAGCGAGCTGGTACCCGACCGGGCCGTCTGGGCTCGTCAGAACTCAAGAACATACCCGGATCGCTCACCGGCGGGGGCCAGCCTGAAGATACGGTCGCAGCGGCTGGCCATGGCCTCGTTGTGGGTCACTATAATCGACGTCAGATTCTCCAGCAAATGCAGTTGTTGAACCAGCTCGAAAACGGCCTCCGAAGAGTCTCGATCCAGGTTCCCCGTCGGTTCATCAGCCAGAAGCAGGCGAGGGTTCATGGCGAGAGCCCGCGCGACCGCCACCCTTTGTTGCTCACCACCCGAAAGCTGATCGGGAAAGTGTTGGGCCCGATTGATCAGCCCCACCTTGTCGAGCAGGTCGTCGGCCCTCTGCCGTGCTTCCCGCGATGGTCGCCCTGCGATCCGCAATGGCAAAGCTACGTTGTCCTTCGCATCCAGCTCGTCGAGAAGGTGGTGATGCTGGAAAACGAAACCGAGGAGCTCGTTACGGATCTTCGCCCGTCGCGATGGCGTCAGCACACCGACGTCCAGGCCATCGATCTCGAGTCGGCCGGCGTCCGGCCGATCGAGAAGACCAAGGAGGTGGAGCAACGTGCTCTTGCCGACTCCAGACGGGCCGACGATCGCCAGGAGTTCACCTTCCTCGACACCGAGGTCCAGGTCGTCGAGCACCTGCACGAGGGTTTCTCCGGACCCGAAGCTCTTGCAGATGCCGCCTGCACGAACGAAAGTGGGCCTGTCCCGCGTATCACTCAAAGCGCAGCCCTTCCGCAGGTTCCCTGCGGGCGACGATACGCGACGGGAGCCAGGACGCCACCGCTGCCAGTCCCAGGGCCAGGGCGATCACCGTCGCGACCGTGATCGGATCCACCGCGAATGGCACCGAAGCGACCACAAAGACACCGCGCGGAAGCGGCAGGGCGCCGGTGGCGTTGAGGATCCACGCAACACCCGTTCCTATGATGGCGCCGCCGACGGCGCCGACTGCCCCGATACCGAGGCCGAGGAGCAGAAAGAGTCGCCGCAGGCGCACCGGTTCGAGACCCATTCCAGCCAGAATGGCCAGATCACGTCGTTTCTCCGCTGCGATCATCGCAACGTTGCACAGCAGGTTCAGCGAAGCCACAAGAAGAATGAGTCCGACGGCGACGAAGATCATGATCCGCTCCAACGCTAGCGCCAGCAGAAGCGGTTGGTGCAGCTCTTCGACTCCCTCGACCCGGAGGTCGCCCCTGTCACCCAGCACTGCACGCACCCGGCGACCCAGGTTCCACGGATCCGATGCCGCCGTGAGCTCGATCGCCTCGACCTCAGGCCTTCCCCACAAGACCCGCTGTGCAGTCGACAGTGGCACCTGGAGCACGCCTCCTTCGGCGCCCGGCTCCGGCGCACGAACGCCATCGACCTCAACACGAAAGCGAATTGGGAGCGGACCCATGGGCGTCAGACGGCTCCGCGATGACACGATGTCGAGGTTTCCGTCCAGACCGATGCCGAGGCGGGCCGCCAGGACCTGGTCCGCAGTGACCTCGGTCGCGTCGGAACGGCCGACCAGCGATGCCGGAACGGCATCAGTAGCCGAGGCTACAATGCAAGTACCTTTGACAACGCTCACCATCTCCACATCGGGCAGTTCTCTTTGCAAGACCGACGCCAACTCGGCGGCATGACCGAGAACGCGCCCTTGAGCCGGTGAAACTCGCGCATGCGCGGCCCGCTCGACCAGGTCCCTGCGGATGCTCGATTGAAAACCCTCGAGGAGGGCCAATGTCACGATGAGGGCGACCACACCAAGTCCGAGACCCACCAGCGAGATAAGGGTCACCGTCGCCACATGGGTACGGCGATGAAGGCCGATCAGATACCGGCGAGCCAGATGGAGCTCAGCCCACATCGGCGCTCACGGCCTTTCGGGAGCCAACACCCCCGAGGTGGCTGGGTCGCACAGCATCACGGCAGGGTCACTCCCTTGGCCGCAAGGTCGGAAAGAGGATGACATCGCGGATCGAAGTCCTCCCCGTCAACAACATGACCAGCCGGTCGATTCCGATGCCTTCGCCCCCCGTGGGGGGCATGCCGTGCTCCAGAGTGAGCAGGAAGTCCTCGTCGACGGCCCCGTCGGCCGCGCCCGCCTGCTCCTCGAGACGACGACGCTGCTCGATCGGGTCGTTGAGCTCGGTGTAGGCATTGGCCACCTCGATGCCGCCGATAAAGAGCTCGAAACGCTCCACCGTATCCGGGTCGTCTGGCCGCGATTTGGCGAGGGGTGAGATCTGCCGCGGATAATCAGTAATGAAAGTCGGGTTGATCAATCGGGTCTCCGCCGTCACCTCGAAGAGTTCGGCCAACAGCTTGCCGTCGGAGCGTTCGTCGATCCGCTCGACGCCGAGGCGGCGGGCGGCCTTCTCCATGGACGCCCTCCCGATGAGATCCTGTTCTGTGAGGTCGGAGTACTCGAGAATGGCCTGGCGTAGGGACATCCGTCGCCACGGCCTCTTAAAGTCGATCCGCTCTTCACCCCACTCGAACTCGAGGCGGTCCATGACCTCCATTGCGATGGAGGTCACCATCTCCTCCGTGAAATCCATCAGCAACTCAAAATCGGCGTAGGCCCAGTAGAACTCCAACATCGTGAATTCGGGGTTGTGGCGGGTCGAGATGCCCTCGTTGCGGAAGTTCCGGTTGAGTTCGAACACTCTCTCGAATCCACCGACGATCAACCGCTTCAGATACAGCTCGGGGGCGATCCTGAGGTAGAGGTCGAGGTCCAGCGTGTTGTGATGGGTAATGAACGGTCGCGCCGTCGCCCCCCCTGGTATGGGCTGCATCATCGGCGTTTCCACCTCGATGAAGCCGTTTGCCTCGAGGAACCTGCGCACCGCCGACACCACGCGGCTGCGATTGGCGAAGACCTCCCGTGATTCGGGGTTGGCGAGCAGATCGAGGAAACGGCGACGCGCCCTCGTCTCGCGATCGGTCAGGCCCTTGTACTTTTCAGGCATGGGACGCAGGGACTTCGACAGAACGGTCAAGCTCTCGACCCGCAGCGACAGCTCTCCCATCCGGGTCCGGAACAAAAGCCCCTCGACGCCGACAAAATCACCGAGATCAAGAAGCTTCAGGAGATCCCAGAGCTCGGGCTCTACATCGTTGCGCCGGATGAAGAGCTGCAGTCGTTCGGCACCGTCGGAGATGTCCGCGAACACCACCTTTCCTTGACGCCTGACTGCCTTCAGCCGACCCGCGGCACGGGCTCGTTCACTACGAGCCTCGAGCTCATCTGCCGTCACGCTGTCGAACTCCCGACGCAGGTCGGAGACCGAGGTCTCGACGCGAAAGCGCGTCGGGTACGGGTCGATACCCTGCTCCCGAATACCGTCGAGCTTGGCCCGCCGATCTCCGATAAGCTTTGCCAGCGACTGCTGGGTCTGAACCTCACTCACGCCAACCTCCCAAGGCGGCGGATTGTACCACGGCCGTTGTCATTTTCCTTGACTAAAACATTGAAGAATAGACGCTTCTCAACGACCTCTCGGGCCGCCACCGGTTTTCGGCCGCGATCTCGTTTTCCGTGGTGGCGACTGAACGCGCTTCGTCGTCGCGCGCAACAACTCCACCTCTTTCGCACTCAGTTCGCGGAAATCCCCGGGACCAAGCCGGTTGTCGCGAATGGGACCGACAGCAACCCGCCGCAGTCGCTGAACGTGGTGGCCGGCACGAAAGAAAAGCTCACGCACCTCATGGGTACGACCTTCGGTGACCTCGACTTTCCACCACGAGTTGCCATCGCGGGTCAGGCGCTCCGGGGATGCCGACTTCGGAACCACCTTGCGCCCTTCGATGAAACATCCTCGGCGCAATACCGCCGCTTCCCTCTCGTCGAGCTTGCCTCGGATCTTTACGAGGTACTCACGAACCAGCCCGTAGCGCGGGTGTGCCACCCTGGCGGCCAGCTCACCGTCGTTGGTGAGCAAGAGGAGGCCCTCCGAATGGTAGTCGAGGCGGCCCACCGGATAGACGCGTTCCCGTACCTGCTTACCCAGCAGATCGATCACCGTCTTTCGATCCTCCTCCGTATCGCACGTCGTCATCACCCTCCGGGGTTTGTACAACAGCAGGTATCGCAGCGGCTCGGCTGCTTTGATGCGCTTGCCACCGATCTTGATGTGGTCGGTCGAGGGGTCGGCGCTCGACCCCAGCTGAGCAACCTGCCCGTTGACCGTGACCTGACCCTGGCTGATCAGACGCTCGGCCTCGCGCCGTGAGCACCTGCCGGATCGGGCGATGATTTTCTGCAGTCTTTCTGGGGCCATCATTCCCTCCTTTGTCGGACCTCGGAAGTCACGGGCGATTCAAGGACCGGCCCTTCGGGTCCAATGGGACATTCCGCCTCGCGGCGGGGCTGGGGAATCTATCGTAACGGGACGTAGAGCGCAAGCTATCTACGGCACCGGCACAATGGCGTACCCCGCACGTGCCGCCGGACGCGCCTCCGGCTTCAGACCCGGATCACGCCTCTATCGACGCGGTCGGTTTAAAGCCCTCGCCAAGGACCTCCTGGGCCTTCGAGATGGCGACGAAGGCAGCCGGGTCCGCCTCGGCTACTCGCAGCTTCAGCCGTCCGACCTCGTGCGCCGCGACGACTACATAGAGCATCGGCCGGCTTCGACCGGTGAACCCGCCACTCGCCTCGAGCATGGTGACCCCCCTGCCGAGATGGCGAAAGATCACGTCACGCACCGGCCCGGGCCTCGTGGTGATGATCATTGCCTGCCGCGCGACTGAGAAGCCGGCCTGCACGGTATCGAGCACCCGCGCCGATACGAACGCCAGTGCCAGCGCAACCATCACCGCTTCGGCGCCGAACTGGAATGCAGCCACCGCAAAAATGAGTACATTGACGGCGAGCAAGGTCTGGCCGATACCGACTCCCAGGAATCTCTGCGCCACCCTGGCTATCACGTCCGTACCGCCTGTTGTGCCCCGCCCCCTGAATACAAGGCCAAGACCGAGCCCGTCCAGCAGGCCGCCGTAGCAGATCACCAGCAAACGGTCATTCGTCGGCGCCACGAGGTGAGCGGCCGTGAGGTCGATGACCGCCGACATCACAACGACAGCCACGACAGTCCTGGCAAGAAACCGCGTACCCCCCGCCCATTTCCAACCGATCACCATGAGAGGTAGGTTGAAGAGCAGGTTCATGAGCCCTACGGGAGTCCCATACGCGTAGTGGAGGAGAATCGAAATACCGGTCACCCCTCCCGACACCACCTGATTGGGTACAAAAAAGAGGTTCGTTCCGAGGCCCACCAGGACGGCGCCAAGAATGATCTGGCAATAGTCGAGCACGACGCGCCCGCGACCGGAAACAGGGAATGTCCACACCATGATCCACCTCCTGGGAGTGTGTATTGCATAGAAGGTGGATGGATTTCGGTGGGTCGTTTGAGATCATTTTGGGGCGGATTTGCAGGTTCATACTGGTGGTATGGGCCAAGAATACGCCGGAAAATGGGCCAAACGACATCCGAAAGGCGCCACCAATTCTATGCACTACACACTCCTAGCCGGGGCTGATTTCACCTTCCCATAACCCGGCCGGCGGCGGATGGTGCCACAGGTCTTGACTGATGGCAAGACCGGATTCTGCAGCAAACCAAAGAAAGAGTTCTCCTCTGGAGGATACGGCCAAAAAATCAGCTCGGCGCTCGGCCGTGGATCGCGTGCAGAGATATCGTGCTACACTGAATCCGTGGAACACGGATGAACCTCACGGTCACGATAGACGACGAGCTTTTGCGGCGGGCACGCATCCGCGCACTCGAGCAGGGCACCTCCGTCAACCAAGAGGTGCGTAGGTTCCTTGAGAGCTACGCCGGTGGTGACGTGGAGCGGCGGGCGCGACAGCGACTCACTGAGCTGGGTCGGACTTCCGCAGCCTCGAGCGGCCCCGGTGGACGAGCATGGACCCGGGAGTCGTTGCACGAGGACCGTCTATCCCAACAGGCGCCGACGCGCGTACACGAGCCCGAATGAGCCTTTTCCTCGATACCAACGTCGTCGTCTATGCTTTCGACCGATCGGAGCCTGCCAAACAGCAGATGGCCTTGGAGATCTTCGAGTCTGTGCATCGCTTGGTCGTGAGCACCCAGGTGCTGCTCGAGACTTGGTGGGTATTGACCAGAAAGCTCCCAACCCCAATGCGAGAGGATGACGCCTCCCGGGTGATCAACGAGCTGGCCCGCCTGCCTGTGGTGCAGACGGACTCCGCCCTGGTCGTGAGGGCAATCAACACCTCGCGTCGGTGGCAGCTTGCCGTGTGGGACGCGATGATCCTCGAGGCAGCACGCAGTGCCGCCTGCGAAGGGGTCCTGACCGAAGACCTGCAGCACGGTATGAATTACGAGGGTGTCACGATCGAGAATCCGTTTCTTGAGGGAGTGTGAATTCGATCCCTGACGCGCGACACTCATCCCCTCACGAGGCGGTTGCGGCCGGCTCGTTTGGCACGGTAAAGGGCGCGGTCGGCAGCACGGAGCACATCGAACGGGTCGGTTCGTTTGGCGGTAGGTCCCGCGAGGCCGATGCTGACCCTGACTTTGGCACGCACCATCGTGCCTTTGCGTGACGCCGGCTTGTCGGGCTTCTTGCGCGGCCGATGCGGCGCCCGAATGCCAAAGTCACGCCCGGAAATCGCCTTACGGAGGCTCTCCAGGTGATCGCTCGCCTCCTTCGCGTCGAGGCCGTCGAAGACGATGACGAACTCCTCACCGCCGTAACGATATGCCCTACCGCCACCCGTCACTGCACGCAGGCAATGGGAGACCATTCGCAACGCCTGGTCACCGGTCTCGTGACCGTATCGGTCGTTGAACCGCTTGAAGTGGTCGACATCGACCATCGCCAGTGCGTACGTACCGTTGAGCGCCGGCAACGCCTCGTCGAGAGCCCGCCTTCCCGGGAGGCCGGTCAGCTGGTCGTAGAAGGCCAGCCGGTAGCCGTCTTCCACCAGGGCCATCAGCAAGGTCAGCTCCGCCGCAGCGATCACGAGCGTGGCGCCGGTCACACCAAGGCCGCCGTGAACGACGACCGCACAATCCGCAATCGTGCACAGGAGGGCGATCTCGAAGACATCTCTTCGGAGAAGGAGAGCCAGAAGGCTGAAAACTGCCGCAATCAGGAAGACCAGCAGCGAAACCTGCGGTGTTCGCAGAGTCTCGACGGCGGCGGCCCACCGGCTTGTTTCGTCAACCGGCGCCCGTTCGAGCAGCAACCCGACGACCCATGGCTGAAGGGCCACCGCAACAACAGGCAACAGGGTCGCCAGACGCGCCACGGGCCGGTCTCCGAACAGGGCCAGCAGCCCGAGGTTCACGGGGAGGAGGAGGCCGAAGGCAGACCACCCGAGGCTGCCGGTCTCAGCGCCGGCCAGCGGGCCCTTGACAAGGTTGCCGGCGAACGCCAGCAGCACGGCAGCTATCACCATGCGGTTTCGCCGGTAGCGCCAGGCGAGCAATACGACGAGAACAGCCAGGATCTCGGGTAGGGTTTCGGCAATCGGACGGTAGGCCAACGGCACCCCGAAGACGGCACCACCCCAGGCGAGCGCCAACAGTACGCCGCCGGAGACAACCGTCCAGTGTCCTCCTGTCTTCGCCACCATCGCCCTCACCCAGAGCATAGCCGACACCAGCGTTTCGGTCTGTGCCGGCCACCACACTCGGAGTGCATCGAGGTCGGCGCCCGACCCGATGTACCCACCATTCTTCAACCGCAGGCGACGATGCCGTGCACCGTGGCGCCGTCTACACCACCGATGCCGGCTACCGACAAGGTCCGGAAATCTACGACACCTACCGCGGCCTGACGCTCGCTGTCGAGTCCGAATGCGCCGCGGCTGCAGTCGTTGCCGCTCGCCTCGGTCTCCGCATCGGGGCGTTGCTCTTCTGCACCGACAACGTGATCCTGACCGAGGAGGAGGACCGCCGCTACCGCGGACTCAACAACCCTTCGGTCAAGCGCTCGTTCGAGCGCGGCCTCGCCACCGTAATTGAGGTGCTGGCCAACAACCAGTGAGCCCGTCAGCCAGTCATTCACTCAGCTTGCAGCGGACAGAGGCCAGCTTGTCCTCCATTGTCTGCTCACGATCAACCCGGGTCCCGATGCGAACATTGGTAGCAACGCGCGGCGCCCCCATCTCGTGCAGCACCTCGTGGCACCGCTTGACGGAATTCATGACCTCGTCCCATTCCCCCTCAATATTCGTGCCGTTCGGGTGAAGTTTCGGCTCGAGCCCCGCCTCGGTGAACACCCGCTCGCAGGCCGCGACATAGCGGGACAGTGACAATCCAACACCAATCGGAATGATGGCAACGTCAAGAATGACTCGCATGGCTCAACTCCTTCCGCTGGTGACGATACACGAAACAGCCGAGCGAGCAGATCGCCGTCACCTGCCACTGACGCTGTTTGCTGCCCCTGACGCTGCGACCTGTCGCTGTCCCGGTCAAGTCCTGACAGAAAGTTGTCATTCCGTGTCAAAGCCGCTGGTGGACAGGGGCGACATCTAATGACAAACACAGGAACAGCGGCTGTAGCGTACAACGCCGGTCGAGGTTCCTCTCCGCAGGCGGGACGCCTGCTCCCACCAGAACAGTCGTCACGACGGGAGGCTTGGTGGCCACAGGCGTCTCGCCTGTGGTGCGGCATCCGGCATCCGGCATCCGGGTGGTCGGGTGCGGATCCTGACATCCGAGCGGGTGGACAGAAAACTCCGGTACACTGCCGGTGGAGGTGCGATGACAGAGGCTGTCGAACTCTGGTTGGTGCGACACGGCGAGACCACCCGCAGTGCGGCCCGCGAGATCGCGGGCTGGAGCGACCCACCGCTCACTGCACGCGGAGAGCGCGAGGCTCGGGCCTTAGGCGCGACTCTCGCCGGCACAGAATTCGACAGCGTGTGGTCGTCCGATCTGCAACGAACCGTCGCCACGGCCAAACTTGCATGGGGCGAGGCGACTCCGGACGGGCGCCTTCGCGAGTTCAACTTCGGAGAGCTCGAAACCCTCTCGTTCGAATCGGTTGACCCGGCCATCGCAGCCGACGCCATGGCCTTCCGAAATTTTCAGGCCCCCGGAGGCGAGTCCAACGCGACCTTGAGGGAACGCCTCGACGGATTCCTCAATCAGCTCCCCGGCGGACGACATCTGCTCTTCGTGCACGGCGGCGTCATTCGTTCCCTGACCCAGGACATCGGGCTCGACCGATTCGTCAGTACCGGAAGCGTCGTCGTCGTCGACTGGACGGAGAGGAATCTCCTGCGCATCGAGGAGCCCAACGGCACCTGACGCACATCGCGTCCCTCATCGACCTCCAGGAGGGCGGCCAGCGCCTGCTCATTCCTACAATCGCTCAAGTATCGAGTATGATGCCCACCATGGAGATCCTCCTCCAGATCCTCGTTGCATCGTGGGCCATGCTCGGAGAGATGTCCCCCTACCTGCTGCTGGGATTCTTCATTGCCGGCCTCTTGTCGGTTGCGGTCTCACCCGAGTGGGTGGAACGGCACCTCGGCCGACGTGGTCTTTCCCAGGTCATCAAAGCGAGCTTCTTCGGCGTCCCTCTTCCCTTGTGCTCGTGCGGCGTCCTGCCGGTAGCGGCGTCCTTGCGCCGGCACGGCGCCGGCAAAGGTGCGACAACCGCTTTTCTCCTGTCGACGCCGCAAACCGGGGTCGATAGCATTGCGGTCACCTTGGCACTG
>CAZCEX010000042.1:0-15130 GCA_964497785.1 uncultured Thermoanaerobaculia bacterium
GGGGGGAGTGTGGCATCTACGCCAGTTCCAACCAAGGGGCCACCTGGCGCCCCGTGGACGAACCGGTGCGGTGGCCGCTTGCCGAATTGCGTGACGGGCTTGTCAGGTATGCGGAGACCAGCGCCGAGGCCTTTGTGAGCGCCGATAGCGGCGTCAGCTGGCAGCAGTGTGGCGCCCTGCCGGGCCCGGGTTGGGCTGGGCAGGGAATCAAGCAGTTGGCCGTTCATGAATCGAGGTTGAGAGTGGTGCTGGTTTCGCAGCGGTACGGAGGTGTCGTAAAAAGCTCCGATGGATGCAGGAGCTGGGAGGAGACCGACACCGGCTGCATGGGAGTGGTTCACTGGGTCGGCGCCGATCCTGGAGTTCCTGGACGATACCTCTTGGCCGACGGATGCGGCTTGTGGGAGAGCACTGACGAGGCTGAAACCTGGGCTCTGATCGGTCTTGAGCAGTCAATGCCGAATGATGTGCTTTTTGATCCTGATCGGCCGCGAGTCATCTACGCGGCGACCGAGCAGCACGGTGTGCTGATCAGCATCGACGGAGGATCGAGGTGGCGGCAGTTGGGGCAGAGGCTGAGTCGTCGCCACGCGTCCGTCCTCTCTTTGCACCCCGATGGATCGGCTCTCTACGTCGCCGTGGTAAACGACGGGGTCTACCGGCTGGAACTGATGCCGTGGCACTTCTACGATGGCCACGAGCAGGTGGCTGAGGTCGAGTAGCTCGCTGCTCCGAGCAACCTGGTACGATTTCCCCAGCTATTCCCGGGGGGGGTGTGGTTATGCGGCATCGATACGTGATTGTGGTTGGGCTCGTTCTCCTGTCGGTCTCAGTGGTGAGCGCGCAGACCTTGACGCCAATGTGGGAAGGCATTGTTCCCGTCGTGGTGCGTACGCCCGGGGCGGCAGGATCGCAGTGGTCGACCGCACTTTATGTGGCCCAGGCGTCGGGGGACGAGGCGGCGGGGATCGACCTGCTCGTGCACAACCCGTCAGGAGACGATTGGACAGTGTCGTTGACGCTACCGGCTGTGGGCGGGGCGGCGCAGGTGGACGACCTGCTCACCTTCGTGGACGTAACAATCCCTGACGGTAAGTACATCCTGTCGTGGACGGCGACGGCGCCGGTCGTTTTCAGTACCCGGACCTTTACGACCGAGGCCAGTGGAAGCTACGGGCAAGGGGTCGGTGCTCTCGAACCGGGCACCGGATTCGGGCTCGACGGCACGGTGCTCTTTCCGGCGCCGATGGACTTCGGCCCACACCGGGTCAACGTCGGTGTCGCCAACGCGGGCGCCGAAACACAGACCTTCGTGATTGAAGCGCTCGATCGTTCGGGCGAGGTCGTCACCACCTGGACCAAAGCGGTCAGTGCTGGGGCCATCGTTCAGCTGCGGACAAACGACGGTTTCGACGCCGTGGGTTCGGTGGCGGTGCGCTGCTCCGAGGGCTGTGATGGAACGGCGTTTGCCTATCTGTCGGTGGTGGTGAACGACTCCAATGACGCCTACTACCAGTACGCGGCTGCTCAGGACGGCGAGACGACCCATCCCCCGGTGTCGACGGTGCGAGACGACAAGGGCGTGTTCTACATCACCGGCGGAAGCCTGGCCGACGTTTTCGAAGCCATGGGGTACGCCGTCGCGGTTGACCGTCTGTGGCAGGCCGAAGTCTTCCGGCGTCAGGCCCGTGGACGGATGGCCGAGATCTTCGGCCCAGGCTACCTCGAGGCGGATACCTTCATCCGCACCGTCGGGTACTCGGACACTGAGCTCGGATTGGCGTATGTCAACCTGGATGTTGAGTCGAAGACGGTGATTGAGAGCTATGTCGCCGGCTTCAATCGCCGCATTGCCGAGGTCAAGGCCGATAGCTCTCTCCTGCCGTACGAGTTCAAAACCGTTGGTTCGGGAGGCAATGCGCTCTTGCCCGAGGACTGGTCGGTCGCCGACGTGCTGGCGTGGATGGCCCTGACTCAGCGTTTCTTCGATCCCGAGGGGCTCGAGCTCGACGGACCGTACACCGGACAGCTCGACAATGCCGCTCTCCTGCAGGCGCTCACTGTTGGTTTTGCGGAGGAAGCGGCGCCCATGTTCGCCGACCTGCGCTGGCTCGACGACCCGGGTTCGCAGACGATGATCCCAGGAGAGGGAGGCAGTCCGAAGCAGTCGCCCCTTCCGGGCGTGACAGCGACTGATATGCCGGACCTCCGGGCGGCAGCCTTGAGGGTGAGGCAACGGGCCGAACGGTTGCGCCAGGCCCTCATCCGAATCGGGGCCAGGGTCAAAATGGGCAGCTATGCCTGGGTGGTCGACGGTTCGAAGACGGCATCAGGCGACCCGATCCTCTACTCGGGCCCCGAGATGGGCTTCATGGTGCCGTCGGTGGTACTCGAGGCGTCGATCCGAGGTGGTGGGCTCGACGTCTCCGGTATGACGATTGCCGGTCTGCCCGGCATCATCCTCGGACGCACGCCACACCATGCCTGGTCGATGCAGGTGGGGCACGCCCACACTGCGGACTTCTACGTCGAAAGCCCGGAGAGCATCACCCTCGACCGCATCGAGACGATCAATGTTGCCGGTCAGGACCCGGTCACGGTGCCTGTCTACAAATCGCTGCGGGGGCCGGTGATCGAGCCGTTCCTCTACGATCCGGACAACCCACCAGCCGCGATCATCACCTGGAAGTACGCCCATCGCGACCTCGAACTCGGGATCGTGGACTATGCGCTCAAGGTTGCCCGCGCCGAGAGCGTGAGCGATTTCTCCCAGGCAGTCGAGGCGGTCGGAGTGAGCCAGCACTTCTGCTACGCGGATCGCGAGGGTACGATCGCCTACTGGATGTCGGGCCGCGACCCGGTCCGATCGGCGGAGGTCGACGTGCGCTTCCCGCTGCCTGGAGACGGGTCGGCGGAGTGGGATGCTGGGGTTCTCAAGCCCAGGTCGCACGACAGCAACCCCGACCAGGGCTACTACGGCGGGTGGAATAACAAAAGCCGTGCCGGGTACGAGAATGCACCCAATAACCTCAACTATGCTTTCGGGCCCGGCCAGCGCGCGCACGTCATCGAGCAGTACCTCAGCGAAAGCTCCGATCTGACATTCGATGACGTTCGTGACCTCGCCTTGGATATCGCCACGACGGAGAGCTACGACGGCGGTGGGGTCGCCTGGACATTCGTCGCCGAGGCTTTCATGGAGGCCGTCGCCACCGACCCGACAACCCCGCGAACCGAAGCCCTCGCCCTGCTCGACGACTGGGACGGGCACTTCGTTGCCGGCGGTCAGGGGGCGTGGGCGAGCGGGACCGTGCGTGCCGAGGCGTGGGTCCTGCAAGACAGTTGGATCGACGAGGTCATTCGTTTGACGTTTGCCGACGAGTTCTCCGAGGCTGGCTTGCGTTACAGCGATCAGCACCAGCACATCCTGTTCAACGTCCTGCTCCACCAGTTGGCCGGTGAGGAGGCCTCTGTCGTCAACCGCTACGACTGGTTCCGGGACCGATCCGGCGCCGGTCTGCCGACGACGGCCGACGGCATCATCCTGCAGGCGCTTGATACAACGATCAACGACCTCGGGCAGAGACCGTGGACCTCAAGCCGCGGCGTCATCACCTATACCCATGATTTCCTCGGCGATATCGGGACGACGCCCTACTCGCGCAGATCAACCTATGCCCAGTGCGTCGAGATCGGCGCCGACGGTCCGACGCGCATCGAGTCTTTCTTCCCGCTCGGTCAGTCGGGTACGATCCTGATGACCGATACTGGTGGACTCGCTTTCGATCAGAACTTCTTCAGCTTGAAGGAAATTTATGACGCCTTCGATCACCGGCCCTTCCCGCTCTTCGACTGAGGCTGGCGGATAATGTGGGCGAAGAGTATCCCCACAAACCAGGTGGTTGCTTGCCGCCGCGGTGTGTTTTTTGAACCGCCAAGACGCGAAGAACGTAAAGATAGAACACAAATAGTTCTAAATAAAAACTTTGCGCCCTTTGCGTCTTTGCGTTTCAATTGCCCTATTTGGCCTTCTGATCGGAATCGCGATCAGCCTGACTCAACGGGATACCTTTGATGCGGACTCGGCTTTTTGCAGCTTTTGCGGGCCACTACGGGGCGTGGCTGCTCGGGCGGTCGGCTCTGCCGGCTGTGGCGCGAAACAAGAGCGAGGACGAGCACCGCGCCGATGTCGATGAATTGCAGCGGGCCATGAGGTCGAGCTCCGGTCCTTTCCGATTCGTGAAGCGAGGCGCCGGACACCAGGCCCGGGCATCAGCGGAGCGTACCGGCGTCTGTCTGGACCTGCGCTCTTTCGACGCTGTGGTGGCTATCGATGAGGACGCCCGCACGGCGCTCGTCGAACCGCAGGTAACGATGCGCCAGTTGGTCGAGCGCACAGGTCGTTGTGGCCTTGCCCCCTGCGTCATCCCCGAGTTTCCGGAGATCACTGTCGGAGGTGCTATCCAGGGCCTCGGGGCCGAGAGTTCAAGCCACCGTTTCGGCCTCTTCCACGAGAGCGTCGAGTGGATGGAGGTGCTGCTCGGCGATGGCGCCCTCTTGAGGCTGTCGCCGTCGGATCACAGTGATCTATGGCGGGCCCTGCCCGGGTCGTACGGATCGCTTGCCATCGTCACGCTGGTCTGTCTGCGTTTGCGGCCGCGCACGCCAACTCTCGAGGTGTGCCACCGTAGGGTGCCGGTGGGCGACCTTTTGTCGGCAGCCGTGCCGTTTGACGACGACTTCGTGGACGCGATCGAGATCGGCGACGACGAGATCATCATCACGACCGCACATCGAAGCGGCGGGCCACCCGGGAAGGCCAGTTGTTATCGTCCCCATTGGCCGGCTCCCTACTACTGTGACCACGTTCTGGCTACTGCCGATGAGAGTGGTCCCGAGTTCATGACATTCGAGGACTACGTCTTTCGCTTCGACCGCGGGGCATTCTGGATCGCGCCGACCAAGCTCGGGCGGTCGTTGGCGTCCCGTCTCGTATTCAGCGGGTTCGCGACGGCGAGCAACCTTTACAGACTGCGGGAGGCCAAACGTACACTCGCTCCGAGCCCTTCGTCCCGCCTGGTACAGGATTGCATCGTTCCGGCTGAATCCGCCGCCGCTTTCCTCGACGTCGTTCGGGCCGATATCGAGGGGCCGCTGTGGCTGCTGCCTATCCGTTCGCGCATGGAGAACCTCTTCGGCCTGCGGCCCGGCAACTGGATGAACGTCGGAATCTACCTGCGCCTCGACCGATCGCCTGCCGAGGTCGAGGCCTTCAACCGGAGGCTCGAGTCCGTATTGACCCGACTCGGAGGCCGGAAGACCCTGCACGCCGACCTCTTCATGTCGCGGGTTGATTTCGCCGAAATCTACGACATGGTTGAGTACGAGCGTATCCGTCACACCTATCACGCCGACGGCGCTTTTCCGCACATTCTCGACAAGCTGGGAATCGGCGATGGATGCTGATGTCCTCATCGTAGGCGCTGGTCCGGCCGGGTGTTCGACCGCGCTCCACCTCGCCCGTCGGGACGCCGCCTGGGCGGACCGAATTCTGGTCATCGACCGGGCGACGTTCCCACGTGAAAAGGTTTGCGGGGGGGGCATCACCTACTTCGGATACCGCATGATCGAGCAGCTCGGATTGCAGGAGCCGGAGTGTTATCCAGCGCGCGAAGCCGCTGTTCACTACCGCAAACGCGCCTTCTCTTTCTTCGGCGAACCGACGGTTCGCATTGTCGACCGCCATGCCTTTGACGTTTGGTTCCTCCGCAAGGTCGAGGAGGCGGGGGTCGAGGTGCGCCAGGGCGTTGAGCTCGTGGGAGTCGAGGTCACAGGCGATGGGGTGGTGGCTACGACAACGGCCGGGACCGTACGAGCGCGCACGATCGTCGCAGCCGATGGCTCACTGAGCCTGGTCCGTCGCGCCCTGGATTGGCCGGACGCGCTTCCCCTGGCACGGACCCTCGAGATCGTTGCGGAGGTCGACCCGGAGATGGATCCCGACTACCGCCAGAACAGGATGTCATTCGACTTCTCCGCCATCACGAGCCACCGTCTGCAGGGCTATACCTGGGACTTCCCGACCTCGTTGAACGGCCGGCCGGCCGTCAATCGAGGAGTCTTTGACAGTCGCGTATGGCCGAAAAGACCCCGCGCCCGCCTCAAAGAGGTGCTTGGAGAGGCTCTCGCCCGACGCGGGTTGTTTCTCGGAGACCACCAGCTCAAGAGCGCCCCGATTCGCTGGTGGGACGGCCGGGCGAGGCTGTCGGCGCCGCGGGTTCTTCTGGCCGGAGACGCTGCGGGAACAGACCCGCTTTTCGGTGAGGGTATCTCCTTCGCCATCGGTCACGGCGAAGTGGCGGCCACCTGTCTCGACGAAGCTTTCGGTGGCGGTGATCTCGATTTCACGGACTATCGCGCACGCCTGCTCGAGCACCCTACGGTGCGCCAGATCCCGACCAGGTACGCCATCGCCCGAATCGGTTACCGACTTCGAAGCCCGCTTATTCACGGCACGATCTGGGCCCTCGTCGGGCGTCTGGTCCCCAACCTCGAGACCGCGGGGCGCGCATGGCGAATGTTCGCCCGGGGACACCGGTTGCTGGGTCGGGGTTGGTAGGTGGGTTGCCGAACCCTTCCGCAACGGTGGACACGGACGGTGGTGTTCGGAAGGCACGAGATCGCGGGCGGGACGCCCACGCCACAACAGCGCTCGGGCATGCAGACGCGGGCGGGGACGCCCACGCTACAACAGGACTCGGGCCTTGTAGCGCGGGCGTCCCCGCCCGCGTCTGGTCGGAAGAGGTTGCATCCAGAAATTTCCGGCACAATGGCATATCTGGCACCGCCGCCGGAAGCGCCTGCCCCGGCTACTGCCTCCCCCGCAGGACGAACTTCGCTTTCTCCGGCGGCGGTGCGAATGGATCGGCGGCGAGGTGGGCTCGGCCCCAGCCGGCGGTGCAGAAACGGATGTCGTCCTCCGGTTGGGCCGCGGTTTCGAGCTGGATGATCCGTTCGGCGCCTGCAAAGGCGGCGAGGTCGATGCTGACGTCTTTCCATCCGCGGTCGGTCGGCTCGCGCTTCGGGTCGATGCTTTCGTCGAGCACTTGCCGGCCGTCGATGCGAACTGTGAAACGAACGCCACCCCCTTCCTGGCTGTAGACATCCGGGTGCATCGAGAGGGTCAGATTGAGGAAGCTGCGTTCGGCGATGTCGACGTCCCGGAAGGTGATGTGGGCGGGAGGGTGGGCGAGCAGGGTGCGGCCGCCGAGAGGGTGGGCGGAGAAAAAGGCTGCCTCGCCGACATGACCCTCCGGCGCCTCGACCTCGGCGTCGGGCAGGTTGAGGATGAGGTCGTGGTAGGTCTGCCGGGTGGGCCCGAGCCCCGACTCCGCCGCTTCGTCCTCTTCGCGGATCGCCGGTGGTCGCTCTCCCGGGAAATCGACGACTGGAGGAGCGGTTCGATCGACCCTGTCTGCGATCCACAGAGTCGCCCCGTGCTCGCGGAAGAGCTCACGATTGCGCTCGACGATCGCCTCGAGCGTCATCTCGTAGGCCTTGCCGTGCTCGATGGCGAGTGGGCGGCCGGAGTCGGGGTGGTGGCGTGCCTGCCACACGGGTACGACCACTCCCCGGAACTCGTGTGAGAGGAAGGCGAGCCACAGATCCCACTCACGCCAGCCGGCCTGCAGGTCGAGGTTCCAACCGCCGACCGCTTCGAAGTGGCTGCGGCGGATGACCGCGAACGGGACCGGGTGGTAGTACATCATCTCGAGGGGCACGGTGAAGTCGAAACCTGCGTACGGCTCGGCGGTGAGCCCGTCAACGGGCAGGGCCCAGGTCGTCGCCCACGCGATCTTTTCATCTGAGGCCATCACCCGGGTGATCGTCTCCAGATACTCTTCGCTCACCGTTTCGCCCGCGTGCATGGTCATGAGGAAGGCGGTGTCACTATTCCGCACCTGTTCGAGCCACCGCTCAACGCTTCCGTCAGCGATATCATTATCGGTGGGTCTGTCGATGACGGCGTGCGGGAAAAGGGCGTTTAAGGCGTCTTGGCGATTGCTGTCGACGATCGTGATCTCGGGGGTGAGATGGGCTCGTCTCGCCGCGATCGTCACAGATCTGATCGTAGCGGCCAGCGCTTCTTCGCTGTCCCGGTCGCGAACGAGAAGGGCTACTGTTTCTCCGGCCTGCTGGTCGGTGACGGTCATGAGTTGCCTCGCTTTCGCCGCCTGCCGGTGGCGGTCGACGGTCTCGCGATAAAAATCGAGCTTGATCGGGACAATGCGTTCTGGAGAACACAGGTCGCGGATGCGCGGTCCCGCGCCGGAGCGCAGACGATCCGCCAGACCGGGCTCGCCGAGAACTCGTGCGATTGCCGTTTGCAGCGACAACGGGTCGCCTGCTCTGACCACAAGACCGGAAAGGTCGTGCTCGACCATCTCCGCCATGCCGCTGTTGTCGCTGACGACGACGCAGCCCCCGGCCGCCATCGCCTCGCAGCAGGTGTAGGGGAAGTTGTCCCACTGGGGAGCGAAGATACAGGCGGCCGCGGTCTCGAATCGGGCAAAAAGAGCGTCTCGGGGAATCTTGTCTCTGAAGACGAATTGCTTCTGAAGGTGGCTTGGAATACGGCTGCGGAGATGGATCCGCATCGACCCCGGCTCATCGCCTGCCGGGCAGTCCTTGCCGATCAGTTCGACGATCAGATCCGGGTGATCCGACATCAGAGCCACCGCTGCATCGACGAGCTGCCTGACCCCTTTGCGTGGTTCGAGGCGACCGACGAAGAGCAACCGGGGTGGAGCAATAGACGCTCTGGGGCCATCGGTCGCCAGTCCGGCGATGTGGTCGAAGTCCATGCTGTTCGGGATGGCCATGAAGGGTTTGTCAGCGGTGTCGAGCCCGAGCCGCCGATAGACCATCGTGCCGAGCAGGCGGCTCGGTGAGCTGACCGTGTCGGCCAAGAGGATGGCGTGATCCTCGATGACCCCGCGTCGTTCGACCCATGGCGCCGTGTGCTGCAGGAGGTTGTATTGGGCAATCTCGCGGATCGGTGAGTGCAAGGTGATGGTCGTCGGGAGGTCCGGTAGACCGCCTGGCGCGCGACGGCGTGCGAGGGCAACGTAGGCTTCGGCAAAACACTCGGGGTACTCGACAACGTCGATGTTGAACTCTTTGTGGAGCTCGGTGAGTCTTTCGGCCACTCTAAGCGACCAGTAGAGGGAGCACTCGCGCTGGCGGCAGATTGTCCCGAGAGGGTCGAATGGCTGGTCGTGGGGTGGACACGGTCCGTATTGGTTGTTGAGGGCTGGGATGCGGTGCACGTGCAGGCGACCGGAAGCATCGACGTGCTCCAGAGCCGCCCTGTGATTCGTCCCCCTGTCGGTCCAGGCGTTGGCGATGACGTGCACCTCGTGGCCGGCTTCGGCGAGGGCTCGGCTGGTGATGTTGGTATAGGTGCCGATGCCGCCGCCGCTGAAAGGAGGGTACTCAGACGACACGAGACAGATTCTCAAGAATTCCCTCCGCAGTCGATCAGGGGCTCGTCGACAGGAATTGGGAAGCCGACGTTTCGCAGCTCGATTGACGGCGTCGCTCCTCCGATCAAAAAGCTTGCGTGGGCGTTGGTATCGTCGGATGTCGCCGAAAACCTGTCGATGACCCCATACCACTCAGATGTCGCAGGAATCTCTTCGGACAGGCCGAGCGATCCCCAGGGCTCGGTACCGCTGGCGACGCAGTACGTGATTCTTCGGGCCCGATCGGCCCGGATCTCGAAGCTCACGTCGTAGCGTGCGCCGCGCTTCATTGCCAGATGGTCTCGGTAGAGCTTGATGTGCCACGGGAGGGTGCCCGCGTATTCAACCTCGACCCGGAGTCCGCCCCCATCTCCCGCCATAAGCCGGGCCGTGGCTCCTCCGTGTAGGTCGAGGTGCCAACCCCACTGTCGCCAGCCGGAACGGCGGGTGAGACGGCGGGTGATGTCTGCGACAACCGTTCGTAGGTCAGCAACCTGCTCGCGGACATTGGCGAAGAATACGCCGACGAAAAGCACGAGCACGACGGCGAATGCAGGGTGTCGCATCGTCAGTTGTAGAACCAAAGCGAGAGGGAACCACAGCTCATAAAAGAAGTTCGAGGCCAGTGGCACGTGACGGCGCTTCAGTGACTGTGTGTCGGGGTCGAATAGGTAGCTCCAGCCGAGGGCGGTCTTGACGAGGTCGGTGGCGACGAAGAGTACGAAGAAGACCGCGAGCAACCACGCAACCGGGTACAGGACCACGACAATCGCGGCGAAGGATAAGACCTCGACCGGGTGCACGATCCGCACGAGGATCTTGCGCAGAGTGGACGGGTCGGCAGCCGTGGCGAAGGTGCTGGCGCCGGCCCTGATGTCATCCTCCCGGTCGTGCCCCTGGTGGAGGAGGATTCCTTTCAATCCGAGGCACGTCGTCCAGACTGCGACCAGCGCAACGAGTTGCGGGTTAGTTGCGCCTGTCGGGCCCGTGAAGGCGGCCATGACTATCAGAGCAGGCACGACGTGGGCGCCGGCGGCATCCGCCAGCACCCCCCAGAAACGGCGGTTTTTGAGTCGGACTGGAGGGATCGAGTAGAGCGCGGGCAGGAGACACTCCACGACGAGCAACGCCACAGCTGTTCTGCCGTAATCGATGAACAGGGTCGGCAAGAAGGCCGTCAAGGCAAATACCAGGCAGATCAGGCAGCGGACGGCGGGCGAAAACGGCGCCATCCAGTTCTTTTTGCCGATTCGCCGGTCGGCCTCGACGTCGAAGGCGTCATTGATGACGTGGCCGTAAGCGCCGACCGAGCCGCCGGTGACGATGAGTACGGCGATCAGCAGAACAATGGCGCGCCCGGGGTCGATGTCGTTGAGCAAGATCTGGGCGAAGGCGAGGGCAAAAAGCGGTGGCAGCTTGGAACCCCACCAGTTGTCCGCCCGGATGGCGCCGCGGAGGGATTTGCGGTCCGGCGGAAGAGGTGGCCCGCTGCGGCCCCCAGGCCCGTTCGGCCCGTGTGACCGTCCGTTAAACATGCCGTTCTGCCGCAAACCGAGCCATTTTGCTCAGCATGGTGCGGTAGCTGGTATCCGGCAGGTCCTGCAGAGCTGCAGAGGCCCGATCAGCCTCACCGAGGCCCCGAGCCCTGGCCTCCTCGAAGGCACCGGTCGACCGGATGGCAGCGGTCAAGGATTCCATCTCCGTCGGGTCGGGGTTCGTCGCGTGGTGAACGGCCTCGATGCGTGGTCTGAGGTCCGGTCGGGCGGCACACGCCAGGAGCAGTGGCAGGGTGCTTTCGCCGCCGCAAAGATCCTGGCCGGCCAATTTTCCCGAGCGGTCGTCGCGGTCGAAGTCGAGCAGGTCGTCAGCGATCTGGTAGACCCGGCCGAGCAATCGTCCGTAGCTCTCGAGAGCATGGAGGTACTGTGGCGGGGCAAGCCCGCCGAGGCTCGCGCACCAGATCAGCAGGGCGCCCGTCTTGGCCTCGGCCACAGCAAAGTACTCCTCCACGTCGTCGTCGTTGGAAAGAGAGTGTGCGGCTTGAATGACCTCCCCCTCGGCCATCGTGGTCACCACCCGCGCGGCTGCGGCGCCGGCTTCGCCGAGGTCGTTTTCGGCCATCAGCCGGAAAGCCTGTGCGAGGCAGTAGTCGCCGAGCAGAATCGACATCGGGTTCCCGAAGCGGGCGCAGACCGTGGGTTGACCCCGGCGCAGTTCACCACCGTCGAGTACGTCGTCGTGGCATAGGGATGCGGCGTGTATGAGTTCCGCGCAGCTGGCAAGACGGCGGGCGACCGGAATGGGGAAGCCGGTTGCGTGACCGGTGAGCAGGCAGAGCAGAGCACGAACCCGCTTACCGCCCGAAGAGAGCAGGTGTTGAGACACCCGGGTGATAGTCTCGGCCTTACTCGTCAGTGCCTCGGTCAGGAGTGATTCGACTGCTTCGAGATCGCCAGCGACGAGCTCTCGTGCTTGCTGGAGGAAGTCGGTGGTCATGGTCGGTCTCCGGCGCCATGGTCGTCGTCTGCAATTGGGCGTTTGTCGACGGCCTTGCGATAGTGCTCCACCCGGCGACGCACGATCTCGGGTGGATCGCATACCGTGGCGATTCTTTTGACGGCGTTGTCCCGCATCCGGTCGGCCAGTGCGGGCTCGTCGAGCACGCGGCGGATCGTCGCCGCGAGGGAGGTCACGTTTTGGGCCTCGAAGATGAGACCGGAGCTCTCGTGCTCGATGACCTCGGCCATGCCACCCTGATCGGAAGCAACAATGCAGGCGCCTCCCGCCATGGCCTCGAAACAGGTGAATGGGAAGTTGTCCCACGGGGCAGCGAAGACACACGCGGTGGCGTTTGAGTAACGTTGCAGGACCTCTTCGCGGGGGCGCAGGCCTTCGAAGACGAAGTGATCCTGGAGATCCGCCGGAATGCGGGCGCGAAGGAAATCGATCATCGAGCCCGGCGCCTCACCGGCGAGGCAGTCCTTGCCGAGCAGGTGCACCTTCAAGCTCGGTCGGCCGGCCATGACCTGCACCGCCGCGTCAACAAGATCTCTGACGCCTTTGCGTGGTTCGATTCGTCCGACGAACAGCAGCTCCGGGTCCTCATTCTCGCTGCCACCATTGCGTCGTGGCACACCGTCCAGGTCCATTGCATAAGGGATGACGTCGCACGGGTGTCGATCCTCATCGAGCCCGAGCCTGGTGCTGACGATCTCTGCCAGGGAGCGGCTCGGCGAGGCCAGACGATCCGCTTGTGTGATGCAGTACTCCTCCATCATCACCCGGCGTCGGAACCACGTTTCGTAGGTCCGGGCGAGGTTGAGTTCGGTGTGGTCCTGAATCGGGGTGTGAAGGTGAACGCACATCGCCAACCCCTGGAGATCGATCCCGGTTTCGCGCCACTTGAAGGCGGTGTAGCCTTCGGCGAAGCACTCCGGGAACTCGACGACGTCGATGCTGTACTCTCTGGTGACGCGTGACAGCTCTTGGGCGACCAGAAAGGACCAGTAGAGGGCTTTCTCCCAGTGGCGGGCGACGTTGCCGAGTGGGTCGTCGAGTCGATCGTGGGGCTCGCAGGGCTCGTAGTTCCGGTCGAGAGCGCGAACACGGTGAATTCTGAGCCCGTTGGGGTGTTCCGGTTCGCCGTTGACCGGGGCAAAGGTCTCGTCCCAGCCGTTGGCGATGACGTGTACCTCGTGACCCGCCTGCGCCAGCCAACGGCTCATGATTCCGGCATAGGTGCCGATACCGCCACCGTGGAACGGCGGGTATTCAAATGAAACCAGCGCAATGCGCAGAGGCCGATCGGCCGGCAGGCTGGAGTTGCTGCTCATCACTCCCAGAAGTCCAATCCAAGGTCCGCACACGAGTGCTCCTCGAAAAAGGCGTGGGCACGTGCGAATTGCTCCGGGTAGCGTGCGAGCTTGCCGAGTTCGATCGCGGCAGCGCAGGCCTCCTCAACCTGGTCGGCGTAGCCGTGTTGCTTCATGACCTCCTCCATGGTCGGTGCGTGGTCGGGAATGGTCTGCAACATCTGTTCGAGCAACTGCTGCACCTCCTTGGGGTCGTCGGTGCAGAACGAAATGTGGTACCAGGGTGAAGCGACGACCGGCTCGAGCGCCGAGAGGGATCGGTAGAGCTCACAGGCCCGTTCGCGCTGTCCCCTCTGCTGATTCAGGTGGGCTGCCTGCGCCACCAGCCAGCCGTTGCCGGGGTGGAGCTCGAGCAGGGCGTCGAAGAGTGGGGCCTGTGCTTCGTAGTCGACGTTGAGTTCGGCCCAGCTCTCGTGCGCCTCGTCGCGAAGCCGCCTTTCTTCCGCCCAGGAGGGGTGACATGGCCGCAGATCGGCGGCGTCGTCGGGAAGAAAACCTCCGGTCTCGAGAAAGTCCAGCATGGCGTCCGCCACCAGCGAGTGTGCGAAGGAGTTCGGGTGTCCGTCCTGCTGGGAGACGCATAAAAAAGATCTTCCGGCCTTGTCGCGGAAGGTCTCCAGGAGATCGAGAACCGGGATGTCGAGCTGCTCCATCGCGTCGTGAGGGGGGCGCAGCATGGGACTGAACTCCTCGAGCTCTGTGAAACCGTCGAAGTTGCCGCCATCCGCTCGCCAGTCGAACGGGGGGAAGCTGACGATCATCACCGGTGTGTCCGTCTCCACCCGCCAGCGATCGAGCTCTGCGAGCCCGTCGGTGAAAATCCGCCACTCGATCGACGTCTGGTCGATGCAGTGCTCGAGGATCTCCCAGAACCGGTTGCGTTCGGTGAACGCCTGGATGGCCTGGAGCAGGTTCGAATGCTCGGCCATGGATGTGAGCAGCTCGGGCCGACGGTAGGAGGTCAAGTAGTCGAGGTCGTTGGGAAAGTATTGGAATACGACCAGATCGGGCTCGAGCTGTTCGACGTGCGAGCGCAGGCGGATGATGTTGTCCGAGAAGCGGCTGCCGCAGATGCCGACCGCGATGACCTCGGCCTGCAATCCCCGGCCCGCCAGCTCCTGTTCCAGCTTTTCCTGGAGCAAGACGCCGAAGGTCTCGGGCAGACGCACGCCTTGACCCCAGGTGATCGAGTCGCCCACGATGACGACCCGAAAGGTCTCGGGGGGGTGGGCAATCGTATATTCGGGAGTGCGGAAGCCGTGCGAGTTGGCGCGTGCATCGGTGCGGTGGTCCCAGCTGAAAGCCTCGATCACCGATTGCATGTCGACCGACCGGGTGGCGAAAGGGTAGTACCAGGGGGAGCTGTGGTAGACCGAGCTGGCGGCCTGCTGGGGTCGGGTCTCTTCCGGGGCAGGTGACTCCTGCGCCTGTTTGGAAAGGATAGCTTCGCCGATGAGGTAGGCGATTCCGCAACCGAAGGCGAGCAGGATGATCCGGAATACCACATGTCGGGCTGAGGCCAATGAAGACTCCATTCCTGTACGGCGCCGCAAACACGGCGGGCGTTCTCTTCTTCGGCTGATTGTAGCGCGCACCCCTCGTCAAAGTTCAGTCTCAAAATACTCGTGGCGTGCGCCCATTTGATCTGGTCGAGGATATCCGGATGTCGGATGCCAGCGGACCCGAGCCCGAGCCCGTTGCCGTTACCGTTGCCGAATACGCCCCAGCGATAAC
>CAZCEX010000043.1:0-15002 GCA_964497785.1 uncultured Thermoanaerobaculia bacterium
GCCGCAAACAGGATGAACGGCCGTACCTCATCCCGGTCAAGCTTCGTTTCGGCAAAGGTGGTCTGGTCCTCCCCTCCGGCCTGCTCGGCGGCCAGAGCCTCGAGCTTTTGTTACGCGAGCTCGAAGCTCGCTCCCAACCTGAAAAGAACTTCGACGAGCTTCCGGTTCCGTTTCGAGCGGTCGCGACTGATCTGTTGACAGCCACCCCGGTCGTCATCAACAACGGTAGCCTGGCGACAGCGATGAGGGCGAGCATGGCGATCCCCGGAATTTTCGCCCCCGTCGAAATCAACGGGCAGGAGCTTGCTGACGGTGGCTCGGTCGCCAATCTCCCGGTTGGTGTGGCGCAGGAGCTCGGCGCCAAGGCAATCATCGCAGTCGACATCACCAGTCCACTGGCAAAACCCGATAAGGATCGCCCGAGCTTTCTCGATGTAATCCAACAGGCCAACGACATATTGACGGTTGCCAATCGACGCCAGGACGTGAAGCTCCTCGGCGCCGATGACGTCTACATACCACCGGACCTCAAGGGCCTCAGCTTTATCGACTTCGACCGGGCGGACGAGATGGTGGTTTTGGGCGAAGCGGCGGCCCGAATGGAGACGGATCGGCTGCGCAGGCACGCCGTGTCTGACGACGCGTGGCAGGCCTACATCAGCCGACAGAGGCGGCGGCCGACGGATCGCATCAGGGTCGATCGACTCCGCCTCGACAACGACGGCAGGCTGAACGACGACATTGAGCTTCGCGCCCTGGACATCGACCCACCCCTCGAGGTCGACCCGAAGGAGCTTCGCAAGGACATCATGCGGCTCCACCACCTGCAACCGTCCGGAACCATCGGGTTCCAGGTCGAGGACAACGAGGGGAAGCGGGAGCTGGTCATCTCGACCCCTCAACCCCCATTCGGGCGTAACTCTCTCCAGTTCGGGCTCGGGTTCCTGGATGACTTTCAGGGCGACACCGGGTACTCGATCTCCGCCCGCCACCAGATGCTCCCGATCAACCGCAACGCCGGAGAATGGGAGAACTTCCTTAAGGTCGGCACCATTTCCCACCTGTCGAGCGAGCTCTACCAGCCCTTGAGCACTGACCTGCGCTGGTTCGCAGCAACAAAGCTCGGAATAACGAAGAGGAACCAGCAGCTCTGGTTTGAAGGCCAGCCTTATGCGACCTACCGCCTCGAGACGGCATCCTGGCGTTTGGGTGGGGGCCGGGTTTTCGGAAATTGGGGGGAACTCGCCTTGGGCGCTTTCGTATCTGACAACCGGGCCGATCTCAAGACCGGAGACCCATTTTTCCCCGATTTCAAGGAACATCTCGGCGGGCTCGATATCAGTTTTGAGGTCGACACCGAAAACTCGGTCATGTTCCCAAGGTCAGGAACCGACGTTGACATTCGATTCTCCAGGAACCTCGAGTCGTTCGGATCGGACCGCGACTCCAGTCGCGTGCATGGGCGGTGGTCGCGAGCACTCAGCTTTGGCGAGTACACCCTGAGCCCTTACCTCGAGTACGGCGAGAACTTCGACCCAGGGGCTGAATTCTTTGATCTCTTCTTCCTTGGCGGCCCAGGACGGCTGTCCGGACTCGGAGTTGCTGAGCTTTACGGCGAGAAGCTCGCGTTCGCCCGCCTCGGCGCCCACCGCAGACTCAAACGAATCGACATCGGCGGAATACGGGTCAGGTTGTACGCTGGTTTGACCCTCGAGGCCGGCAACGTCTTCACCTACGAGGCAAGCATCGACGTTGCCGAATTCCTGGTCGGTGGCGATGTTTTCGTCGGCGCCGAGACCCCGATCGGCCCCCTGTATCTCGGATACGGCTACACGCAGGGCGGCCGTTACCGGTGGTTTCTCGCCGTCGGCGACAACTTCTGAACGAAGGAGAGGCGAATCGGTATCATGGTCGGGCCATGAACCAGAGCTCAACTGCTTGGGACTCCGGCGGACGATGGAACCGGGCGCCCGTGTTGCGCGCCGCCGCCGCGACCGGGTTCGTCCTGATCGCAGCCGCCGTGATCGTTTTCAGCGCCGTGCCGGCGAACCTACCTGGCATTCTCGAGGTCTCGTCGGCGTCCCTTGCCGACGGTCTGACGGTGGTATCGATCACCACCTCCGAGGATCTCGGCAATCGCACCTGGCGGCACGAGAGGCTATCGGACCCCGGGCGAGCCCTCATCCGCTTCAAGGGTTTTCACGGATACCCGGATTCGGGAGCGTTCTCCGTCGACGACGGCGTCGTGCGCCGCATACGGTTCGGATTTCACCCCGAGCTCGAGCCGGCGGAGATCCATGTCGTGCTCGACCTCGACAACGACGCGGTTCAGATCGCCGATCTGAGGAGTGCAGGACGAACCCTTCTGATTCATATCGTCGGCCCACAATCGCCGAACGGGGAAGAGGGCAACGAGACCGCCACGCCCTCCCCCACTTTCCCTCCTCCCTCGCCAACGCCATACCCCTCCCCTCCACCCTTGCCGACCGCTCTCCCTCCGCCTATGCCGACTCCTCTGCCTCCGCCCACGCCATTTCCTTCACCGACGCCATTTCCTTCGCCGACGCCACTTGTCTCGCCGACGCCTTCGTTGTTGCCCACACCTACCGCTCCCCCACTTCCACCAGCACCATCCCCTTCGCCGGACCCCTCCTCCCCTGCCCTTCCTCAACCCCTAGCGCCCACCAACCCACCCGAGAGCCGCAGCACACCGATCACCAGTAAATCCCTGCCGCGCATCGAAGAAATCGTCATCACCGCACGGGGGAACGGGACCACCTCCGTTCGCATCACGACGGACAGGCCTCTCGACGAGAACTCCTACGGCTGCTACAGGATGGCCGACCCACCGCCGCGGCAGGTGCTGTCCCTCATCGGCATCCAGGGAACCGACCTCGATGGACCCGTACCACCGTCTCAATCCGAGCTGCTCAAAATCGACGTCAGGTCAACCCCGATCCACCGCGGCGCGCGTGTCGACGTCATGTTTCATTTCGCCACGGAGGCCATCGAGGTCAAAAGAATCGCCCAACAAGGAAATCACCTCGTACTACTCCTTGTGTCCAACGAATAGGTGCCCCCCGACCCGTTCGTTCGGCACATCAGACGAGGCTTGCACTCGCCGTCGCGGGGAACGATAAACCGCAAAAAAGCGAAGAACGCGAAGGTAAAACACAAAGAAACTTTGCGCCCTTTGCGTCTTTGCGTTTCAAATGCCCTATATCGCCTTCTGATCGCCAATCACCATCAACCTGAGTCAGGCGAATCGGCTTGGCGCGGGTCAGAGGCGGCGGGCTATCGCTCGGCCGATCAGGCGAAGGCGTTCACTCCACGGCATGCGCCGGAAGTTGGTTTTCAGAACGCCCTTCGTGAAGTAGGTGAGCTGCTTCGTATCGAGCATGACCTCGATCACGACTGGAGAGCCTTGGCGAGTGATCCCAAGGGCCGCCGGCAAGACTGTATCGAGCTCGTGCTCTTGCACGATGCGGAAAAATGGCGCATGGACCGCAGAGGCGATGCCCTGAACCGAGTAGTCGGGCAAGATGCTTGAGGTCTGCCGATTCAATGGAATTTTTTGAAACTGGGCTATCTGACCGAGCATTCCGTCACGAAGAACGCATACCAGAGGCCCGCAACCATAAGCCCCGCCCGTCAGGAGTTCGAGCCCCGTCATGAGAAACGCACCATCGCCGGGCAAGGCCACCACGTCTCGCCCGGGGTTCCCCATCGCAGCCCCGACCGCCGCTGGCACGGCGTAGCCCATACACGAAAAATCCACCGGCGCCAAGAATCGTCCAGGCCGCTCGAGACGGAGGTGCTCCGCCGCGAGGAAGGTCCCGTTCCCGCTGTCTGTCGTAAAGACCGCGTCGTCCCTGCAATGTCGCTGCAAGGCCCTAAAAAAAACATACGGATGCACCGTACCCGGTCTGGCCTGAGATTTCGCCCAACGCTTCGTAATGCTGTGCTGACCAACGTTGATCTCCCCGGCAACCTTCGCCCACGGCCGGGCCCCTTCGATGAGGTCGAGCAGACCATCGACAAAGACCTGGGCGTCGCACACCGCCACGATCTCCGCCGGGTAGTTACGTGCGAGCACATCCGGTGAGACGTCGACATGAATCAGGCGAGCCGGCGGATCGACCCCGTAGCTGCCGGTGGCCACCTCGGAAAAGCGGCAGCCGATCGCCAGCATCGCGTCGCAGCCGTCGACAATCCGGCGCACGGCCGGCGGCGCCTGATTGCCGAAACCGGTCCACAGCCACAGGGGGTGGCGCTCGGGGAACACCCCTTTCCCCTGAAAGGTGGTCACCACCGGGGCGCCGAGCCTTTCCGCCAGCCGGACCACGCTCTCGGTCGCGCTTTCCGCACCACGTCCAACGTACAGCACGGGCTGCACGGCTTCTGTCAAGAGTCGGGCAGAAGCCTCGAGCACGTCACGATCCGCGGGAGCCACCTCAATCCGCTGTTCGCTCCAGCTCGGTTCGGGTACCGTCTGCGTGAGCATCATGAGGTTGGCGGGAATCTCGACCGCTACCGGACCGGCCGGCGCCCTACGACTCTCGGCGAAGGCCTCCCTGAGACAGGGATAGATGGTTTCAGCCGCCTCGATCCGAACGGCTGACTTGGTCACCGGCTTGAGAACCGCGAGCTGATCGATCGCGTGCAGCTGAAAAGCCGCTCCAGTATCGTTGCGGATTCCTGACGCAATCACGACCAACGGCACGTTGTCCATCATCGCCTCGGCGACCCCGGAGAGCGCGTGGGTGACGCCGGCGCCGGGGACCACGACGAGAACCCCGATTTCAGCCGACGACCGGGCCAAACCGTCAGCCATGAAGGCGGCGCCGCATTCGTGCGTCACGAGCACCGGTTCGATGGCGGGCGACGACTCGATGGCGTCCCAGAGCTCTATGTTGTGGGTCCCCGGAATCCCGAAAACCCTCGAGACACCCTCATCCTCAAGAGCGCGGACAACGAGCTGCGCGCCTTTTACCCGCACCATTCACCAACTTTCTGCTGCGACCAGGGCGCTGTCGACAATCGAACGAAAGAGCTCGGTCTGCTCCCGATCGAGGGCGCGAAAGCCGGGCACGATCACTCCCGCCACCTGCTCCAGAATCCTGCCCGCCGTGTCGTAGAGGTTTTCCATTCGCCGATTGTATCGCGGGAAGGCTCGTGTAACCGTTTCCGGAAATCGAACATACCTCCAATCAGAACCCATAAAGGGAACAGAACGAGGCACACACTGGAGAACGCATGAAAATATCGATTTCTGACCTAGCCGCCACCACCAACGAACGCCACCTTCTGATACCGAGGCTGATTGCCGGCCTGCCGCTGCTCTTCATCGGGGCCGGCCATCTCTTCGACCAGCGATCGTTCATCAGCATGCTCGAGGCCGCGCACTTCCCCATGCCGGCCCTCAATGCCCTGGTCGCCCCGGGGGTCGAGATCGTTGCGGGCGCCTTGCTGCTCGCCGGCTTGTGGACCCGCCTCGGAGGTCTCCTTGGAGCATCAACGATGGTGGCCGCGCTGTTCGCACACGCCGTCGTCGACCCGACAACCCTCTCCGAGGGGGTTATGATGCCGCCGATCATCCTGCCCCTCGCAGTGCTGACCTCTGCCCTCTACCTCGTATGGCGCGGCGGTGGCCGCTGGAGCCTGGACGCACGAGGCGCGAGTCTTTGGCCTGTTGAGACCCAAACGCCCGCCCCTCACACTTCGTAGACTTGATGAAACGAGGCCCCTCTCGTTTCACCTCCTCCTTCCTCAGGCCGCCGCATCTGCGGCGGCCGGCTTTTTTCCCACTGCCAAACTCCTTTCATCTGGTCCCGGCTATGATGATGCGAAGATAAAGACACCGTACGAGGAGGGAAGCATGGGCAGTAACACCTTCACCGAGACCACGAGCCAGGGTTGGGGAAGCCGAATCGGCGGTTCGATCAAAGGTATTTTTTTCGGCTTCATCCTGATCGGACTCGCCCTTATCCTGCTCTTCTGGAATGAAGGTAGAGCAGTGAAGCGTGCACGCACCCTGGACGAGGGTGGCGGCGCTGTCATCTCGGTCAACCCGGGAACCGTCAATGCGGGTAACGAAGCCAAGCTCGTGCACGTCTCCGGCATGACCGAGGTCGATGGAAGCCTGGTCGACCCCTTATTTGGCGTCACGAGCACGGCGTTGAAGCTGAAACGAGTCGTCGAGATGTATCAGTGGCAGGAACGGTCCACGAGCGAGACCCGAAAAAAACTCGGTGGCGGCACCGAAACCGTCACGACCTACGACTACGACAAAGTGTGGTCGGAGCGCCTCATCGACTCAAATACATTCAAGGTGACGGAGGATCACCAAAACCCGTCAACGATGGCCTACCAGACGACGGAATGGACGGCCGACCAGGTGAACCTCGGGAGCTTCACGCTGTCGCCATCCCTTGTGGCACGGATCGACAGCTATACCGGCCTGGGCCTTGAACCAGATGCCGCAAGCAAAACAACGATCCCCGTTCCGATCGCCGTCGACGCCGGCAGGTTTTACATCGGCAATACGCCGTCGAGCCCACGGATCAGCGACATGAAGGTCTCGTTTTCGGTCGTCCTGCCGACCGAGGTCAGCATCGTCGCGCGTCAGACACAGAACACCTTCGAGCCCTTCTTGACCCGTGCGGGGGGAAGCATCGAGCTCCTGCAGACAGGAATCGCGTCAGCTGAGAGCATGTTTCAAAGTGCCCATGCCAGTAACAATATGACCACATGGATCCTCAGAGCCCTGGGTCTTTTCCTCATGTTCCTGGGCCTGAAGATGCTGCTCGCCCCTCTTGTGGTGCTGGCTGACGTTCTTCCGATTGCAGGAACCATCGTCGGCGCCGGAGTCGGCATCGTGGCGTTGCTTACCGCCCTGGCCATCACATTCGTGACGATCGCTGTGGCGTGGATTTTCTATCGGCCGCTGATCGGGATCACCCTTCTGGCCCTCGCGCTCGCCGTGGTCGCCCTGGTCGCCCGAAAGCTGCTCAAAAACAAGGCCGTGGTCGCCGCTGAGCGCTGACGACCGCGTGTTAGACTCGATCGGCAGAAACTAACCGGCGCAGTAGCCGGGCATGGGGTGCTAACATGAAAAGAACCAACATCTTCTGGCTCTCTCTCTTATTGGGGCTCTGCGCAGGTCTCACCTTCGCGGGAGACTCGTGGGACGCAGTCACGGACGGGGGCTTCGAACAGGGTTACAACCAGACACCGTGGTTCGAGTCCTCCACGGCCGGTCTCCCGATCGTGGTCAACTCACCAGGACCACCCCGGACCGGAAACTGGTATGCGGCTTTCGGTACGACCGACGCGATATTCGCCGCCGCTTCCCTGGAGCAGGATGTCACTCTCGGATCCAACGATGCGCGGCTGGAGTTCTGGTACATGCGGCCCTATGCCGCAGAGAACGGAGAGGACAGCCTGCAGGTGTTGGTCGACGGTCTGTCGATCTGGCAGGACAGATCCGACGGCGGGACCGGCACGGTCGATGCTTATGTGAAAGCCACCGTAGAGCTCGGCGACTTCGCCGACGGCAGGACGATCACCCTGCGCTTTGCCATGGCGACGGCAGGAACCACCAACACCGGCCTTGGAACACAGTGGTTTGTCGACGACGTGATGATCATGACCAGGGATGCGGTCGATTTCGAGGCCGACTTCATCTGGAATCCTACCTATCCAGTGTGGGATGAGGAGGTTCTGTTCACCGATACCTCTGGCGGTGATCCTGACGGATGGAGCTGGAACTTCGGGGACGGGGGCACGGCCACCATCCAAACCCCAACCCACGCCTACTTTGACGGATCCGGTGAATACGAGGTGACCTTGACGGTCGACTGGTCGGGACAGGGCGAGCAGGATACGGTGACCCAGACGATCGTGGTCTACGACCCGGTATTGGCCTTTTTCTCCTGGAGCCCGGACGTGCCTCGGGTTGGAGAACCCGTCGCCTTTTTTAACGGTTCTTCAGGCCCGCCGGACGTTTTCGAATGGCTCTTTGGAGATGGGTCTACAAGCGCGGAGCGCAGTCCCACCCATGTCTATTCTGCCCCGGGCGAATATGACCTGTCGCTGACAGTCACTCGAACCCTGGACGACCGAAGTCACCTGGCCCAGAAAAAAATCACAATCATCTACGACCTCTTCTCAGATTTCACGTGGGAACCGCTAGAACCGGCGGTCGGCGAGCAAATCGTTCTCAACGACGCATCTTTGGGGGAACCGACGAGTTGGACATGGTCCTTCCCTGACGGAACGACCGCTACCGGACCTACGGCGACGATCTCATTCGACGCACCGGGCCAATACGAAGTCTCCCTCACCGTCACGCGGGACGCTGACCCAGAACCCATTTCGAGCACCACAACCCATACGATCGAGGTTGGCGTACCAGAGCTGAACGCGGACTTTTCCTGGGCCCCCACCGAACCAATGATCGACGAGTTGGTTCAGTTCACCGATCTCACGGATGGCGACATCCTCTCCTGGAGGTGGACTTTGGGGGACGGTTCTACCAGCACCAACGAAAACCCGATCCACGAGTACTCGACCGCGGGTTCATATACGGTTCAGCTCAGGGTCGTGGACATCTACGAGCAAGAGGCTCAGACAGCACACACGGTGACGGTCACCTCGGACGCCTACGTCGCCGACTTCAACTGGGCGCCGCAAGAGCCAATGGCCGGCCAGCAGGTTCAGTTCCAGGATCTCTCTCGCGGGGGTGCCGTGAGCTGGTTCTGGAACTTCGACGACGGCGCCATCAGTCACGACCAACACCCGACCCATCTTTTTCTCAATCCCGGTGCCTTTGAGGTCACCCTGACCACCCTGTTCGACGCCGAGGGTCAGATCACCCGATCGGCAACTCAGGAGGTCCTGGTCACCGATGTTGACCTCGACGCGGATTTCGTCTGGGACCCCTTCAGCCCGAAAATCAACGAGGTCGTTCGCTTCAACGACGTTTCGCGGGGCAACCCAACGTCCTGGGCGTGGGACTTCGACGACGGCTCGACGTCGATCCTGCGCAACCCTTCACATATCTACCGTACGCCGGGTCAATATACGGTCACATTGACGGTCGAAAGATTGTCGGATGGATCACGTGACGTCACGACCCGGTCGTTCGAGGTCGCCGACCTGGTCGCGGTAGACTTCACCTGGCTGCCGGATAGTCCAAAGGCAAACCAACCCGTTCAGTTCACGGAGCAGGTGACCGGCCAGGTCACCGGTCGTTTCTGGTCCTTCGGCGACGGCGCTTCAAGTCGCCTCGAGAACCCGGTCCACCGGTTCAACCAGCCGGGAACGTATCCGGTCAGCCTCGTCGCTATGGGATTCGACAACTCGATCATTGCAGCGGCAGATCACGTAGTCGAGGTCACCGCCGCCGATCTGCAGCCCTCGATTCAGGTCAGTCTCGACGAGGCTGAAATCGGACAAGAGGTCGAGTTCCTCGTCACCGGTGTCGATGCCGTCGATCGCCTGGAATGGGACTTCGGAGGCCTCGGATGCGATGGAACGCATGACGCTGTGGTGTGTATTGCAAACGAAAATGATGACTGTCTGACAGCCCGCTTCGTTTACTCCACTCCAGGGTTGAAACCGATTCGCCTCACCGTGATCAACGACGATCAACCATTCGGTCCCGCTGCGGCGGCGGTCGAGGTACGCCCGGGCGGCGTGTGCTCCGATCAGCCTCTGAGCGATTTTTCGTGGTGGCCATCGAACCCCAAGGTCGGAGAGCGCGTACGCTGTGTCGACTACTCGACTGGCCCCCCGACTCTGTGGCAGTGGACCTTCGACGATGGCGCCGTGTCGATCAACCAGAACGCGGTGCATTCGTTCTCGAACGCCGGTGCACACACCGTCCGTCTTGCAGTCAGCAATCACAACGGCACCACGAACTCCGAGTCGCGCATCACCGTCGATGCTGCGAATCCAGTATGCGGCAATCGTATCTGTGACCCGGGCGAATCCTCCTGGACATGCGCTTCCGACTGCGGAGGCCCCGCCTTCGGAACGTGGCGGAACGGGCGAGCGAGCACCGAGCAGACGGTCGCAGCGGCAGCCGGCGGCATCCCTGGAGCCAGCGGAACCTTCTGGCTCACCGAAGGAACCATCGTCAACCCGAATTCCTCGGCGGCACAAGCCGTAGTCGAGTTCGTCCCGGACGACCAACCCCTCGTCGTGCGCAGTGTGGGTCCGTTAACGATACCGCCGCGAACCGCAGTCTCTTTCGACAACATCGTCACCGAGCTCTTCTACACCAACGAGCTCGGCAGCCTTTGGATCGACTCCGACATGCCGGTCATCGTCAATACGAGAACCTTCAACCAGTCCAGCGAAGGCACCGTCGGCCAAGGAATCGGCGGCACAGTCCGCTCAGACAGCCTTGCCGCTGGCGAAGGCGAGGCCTTCCTCGTCGGTCTTAAACAGAATGAGCATTTCCGCACCAATCTCCTGGTCCAGGAGATCGACGGTCAGCCCGCCACGGTGGTATTCGACGTCTTCAACCACGCCGGCCATCTCGCCGGATCAGGGTCGTTCAACATCCCGGGCCGCAGCAAGTGGCAGAAGTCGATCACAGTCCTCGGGATCGAGTACCTGCAAGCGGGGTATGCCCGGGTGCGGGTCGGGGGTGCTGGCCGTCTTTCGGTACTCGCTTCCGTCGTGGACCGGGGGACCGGCGACGCCACCACAGTCGATGCCGTGCACCGACAGCGGGCCGAAGCCGGCAACCCTGCGAAGAACATGGAGATTGGAGACTCCCATCACCTGGTCGCGGTCGTCGCCCGAACGCCTGGCGCCAACCAGACTGTGTGGCGTTCTGAGGTCTCGATCCTCAACACGGCAATGGAGGAACAGCAGTTCGAGCTGCGCTACGTACCCGAGACGGGCGGAGTGGCCGTATCGAACGTGATATTGACCGGCCGCAGCATGTTCTCGTCGAATGACGTGATCGGGGAGGTCTTTCCACAGGCCGCAGATGGGGCCGGCGCCCTGCACATCTATGCCGATCAAGGGCTGGTGGTCAACTCTCGAACCTACAACCTTCTCCCTACGGATACCACGGTTGGCCAGGCTATACCTGGACTCACGTCCGGAGACATGGCGCGGCCCGGCGAGGTATGGCTCCTGGACAGCCTCCGAGAGACGTCGAGCTTCCGCTGCAATCTGGGGTTTGCCGAGTACGAAGGCAGTGCCGCCGAGGTCAGCGTTGTGCTGTATGACGTCGAAGCCGCCGACTTCAGGTTCCTCGCATCGAAGAGCTATACGGTTCCTGCCCTCGGGCAGTTCCAGGTCAATCGAATTTTCAGAGACATGGGGCTCGAAGGAGAGTACCCCCACGCTCTCGCCTATATCAATGTCACCTCTCAGGACGGCGCCGTGTATGTTTACGCTTCGGTGGTGGACAATGGTAAAGGCGACGGAACGACGATTCTCGCGAAACGTCAGTGACAGAAGAAAGGTATGAGGTGTGGACCTTCCTGTCGAAGCAGTTCTGACTCCGCGCTACTTTGATGAAGCCCTTGTCTTTCTCGCCGACGACCCGGAACTGATCCCAGTCGCGGGCGGGACAGATGTCGTGGTGCAAATCCGGGCCGGGCGAACTCGGGCACGGCGGCTGATGGACATCTCGATGATTACCCCGAACGCCATTTCCGTGGCCCAGGAGACGCTGACAATCGGCGCCGGCGCGACCATGGATACGATCGCCCGGTCAGAGGCCGTGCAGCGTTTCTGTCCCGGGCTCGCGGCGGCAGCGGACAAGGTCGGGGCATGGCCCATCCAGTGTCGGGCCACCATCGGAGGCAACCTCGGGAACGCGTCACCGGCCGCGGACACCGCCCCTCCCCTGCTCGCTGCCGATGCCTCGATTGTCGCCGCATCGTCGCGCGGCGAGCGCACGATTCCGGTTGGCGAGTTCTTTACGGGTCCTGGCACGACCGTGCTCTCCGATGATGAGTTGATTCGCCAGGTACTGATACCAGCACCTGGGAAAGGCAGTGTCAGCCTGTTCGTCAAGCTGGGCTGGAGGAGAGAGCAGATCATCTCGGTCGTGAGCCTGGCCACGCGGATCACCCTCGACGAGGACGGCACAGTCCATGACGTGGCCATCGCTCTCGGGTCGGTCGCCCCCCGCCCCATAAGGGCGCCCGAGGCCGAGCTGGTGATCAAAGGCCAATCACTTGACGAAACAGTCGTGAATGCTGCGGCCAAGGCGGTTCAGGCGGACATCGCCCCGATCGACGACGTGCGCGCACCGGCGTGGTACCGGAGGGTCGCAGCCTCAGTCCTCTTGCAGAGGCTCCTGCGGGAGTCTGCCAATGGTTGAGCACATCACCATCACCGTGCGCGTCAATGGTCGCGAGCGTGTTTTTGCGACCCCGCCTGGACGCCGTCTGCTCGACCTTCTCAGGACCGACGCCGGCCTCACCGGGACGAAAGAGGGATGCGGCGCCGGGGAATGCGGCGCGTGCACTGTCCTCCTCGACGGTCGGCCGGTCCCGTCGTGTCTCGTTCTTGCCGCTGCAGTCGACGGCCGCGAGGTCACCACCATCGAAGGCCTGGCGAAAAACAATGAGCTGCACCCCATCCAGCAAGCGATGGTCGATTCCGGTGGCGTTCAATGCGGCTTCTGCACTCCAGGCCTCATCATGACCGCCACGGCAATGCTCGATCATGGGATCTCCGAAAAAGAGGAGCAGCGCCGCCGTCTGGCGGGCAATCTCTGCCGCTGTACCGGCTATACCAAGGTATTCGAAGCCGTCGAGAAGGCCGAAGGAAAGGAGCCCGAGGATGGCTGATCGGATACCCGGACTCGGGGGCACTCAGCCCCGCCCCGATGCCGCCGCCAAAGTGACGGGCATGACCCGCTATGTCGGGGACCTCGGTCTTCCAGGCATGCTCCACGCTGCCATTGCCGTATCGAATGAAGCCTCGGCCCACCTCCGTGGCCTCGACCTCGAAAAGGCCCTCGCCGTGCCCGGGGTCGTTCGTATTGTCACCGCCAGTGATCTCCCCGCCGACAATCAGGTCGGCGTGATTTTTCCGGATCAACCGCTGCTCGTCGCTGACAGGGTTCGCATGGTCGGGGACCGATTGGCCCTCATTGCTGCAGAAACACACGAGGCAGCCTGGGCGGCGGCAACTGCCGTTCGGCCGGAGTTCGAATCTTTGCCAGGCGTTTTTGACCCTGTGGCCGCGCTCGAGCCCGATGCACCACCAATTCACGGAGACGGCAACCTCCTTCAGTCGTTCCATGTGCTCCATGGCGCCAACGCCGATGAGACTCTCGCCGCTGACGTCGAGGTCGAAGCGAGCTACGTGGTCGGAGGACAGGATCATGCCTACCTCGAGCCTCAGGCGTGTCTCGCCATTCCTGAGGGCGACAGGATCACGGTCATCGCCTCCTGCCAGTGCCCGTTTTACATCCAGCAGGCGGTTGCCCGTGTATTGGCAATGCCTTTGGCAAATGTGCGAGTCGAGCAGGCGCCGACCGGCGGCGCTTTTGGAGGCAAAGAGGACTATCCGTCCGAACCGGCGGCCTGCGCGGCCCTGCTCGCCCATCTGACCAGCCGCCCGGTCCAACTCCTGTTGCCGCGGGAATTAGACCTCCAGGTCACCACCAAGCGCCACGCTATGATCATCCGCCACCGGTGGGGCGCCGACACAGACGGCACGCTCCGGTTCGCCGAGGTCACGTCGATCCTCGACTCGGGTGCGTACGCTGGACTGTCGACGGTGGTCGCGGAAAGAGCCAACGTCTCCGCAATCGGACCCTATCGGGTTCCACAGGTTCGCATCGAGACAAAAATCGCTTATACCAACAACCTCTTCGGCGGCGCCTACCGCGGGTTCGGCGCCCCGCAGGTCACCTTCGCGGCCGAAGCGACCATGGACCGTCTGGCTCGAAAGCTCGAGCTCGACCCAGTCGACTTTCGACGCCGCAACCTGCTCAACGACGACTGCCCGATGACCTGCACCGGGCAGATTCTGAAGTCACCGGAGATGGCAGTCACATGCCTCGACCAAGCCGTCAAAGATGCACAGATCGCCGCCAAACAACCAAAAGAATGCAGCCAGGATGGACCATTAGTGCGGGGAACCGGTGTATCTCTCGCCCTATACGGCATCAACCTCCACCACGGCGGCCAGTTTCTCGATCGATCCTCGGCCATCGTCATCCTGCAGCTCGACGGTTCCCTCATCGTGCGGGTCGGCTTGACCGAAATGGGCCAAGGGAATCTCACGGCTGTCCAGGCTGTGGCTGCGGCAGCCCTCGCCCTGCCGCCCGACCGTGTCCAGGTCTGGCAGCCGGACACAACCACGGTCGCCGACTCCGGGCCAACCGTCGCTTCACGAGGGTCACACGCCTCCGGCCGCGCAGTGCTCGACGCCATCGACCGACTGCGGAAACGGCTCGACCCGATTGCCGCAGAGCTCCTCGGGTGCCAGACGAACGAACTCGAACTCGTTGAGGGCAATGTTCGTATCAAAGGCGGCACAAAGACCATACCCTTCGCGAGGGTTGTAGATGAAATGGCGACGCGGCGTATCGAGCCGATGGCGACCGGGTGGTACCGCTCGGAGCCCCGGGATTTCGACCACGAAACCGGCCAGGGAGCGCCCTACGCCTCCTACGCCATCGCCTGCCACGTCGCCCGCGTCGCGGTGGACCCCGAGCTTGGGCTCGTGCGCGTCGAACACGTGGCGGCAGCGCACGATGTCGGGCGAGTGCTCCACCGTACGGCGGCCACGGGACAGGTCGAAGGCGGTGTCGTCCAGGCCATGGGATGGGCCCTGACCGAAGAGCTCAAGCTGGATCGCGGCCGCCTGCTCAACCCTGGCTTCACCGATTACCTGATTCCAACCTCGGATGACACCCCGGAAATCACGATAACGTTGATCGAAGGCGCTGAAGGGCGCGGCCCCTTCGGTTCGAAAGGTCTCGGGGAGCCTTCGTTCATCCCCACCGCCGC
>CAZCEX010000044.1:0-14980 GCA_964497785.1 uncultured Thermoanaerobaculia bacterium
GCTCGAGGAAATTTTTGCTTCCAGGTCGGTTCGAGGCATGCTCTGGGAGGGCGCCCCGGACGTCGGGGTCGCGCAGGAATTGAAGAGCAGGGGAGTGGAGTTCGGGGTGTTCTGTCCCTGCGGCAACCGCCCCGATAGCGGTGATTTCATGACGGTCATGAACAACAATGCCGCTGCCCTCGAGGATTTTCCTGAAACCCTGAGATAAACAACCATCTGGGTCGCTGGGCGGGCGCCGAAACCGGGAATTTTCCGTGGTGTGGAATCCGAGCATGTGATAGATTTCACGTAGCTGGACGGCGTCCGGCTTATAGCATTTGAGGAGATGAAGAATGGCTCGAATCGAAGCATTCCGGGCGTACCGCCCGAGGCCAGACGTGGCGGCCCAGGTGGCCAGCCCGCCCTACGATGTCTTGAACTCAGCCGAGGCGCGGGAAATGGCTGCGGGCAACCCCCTCAGCTTCCTGCACGTCAACAAACCCGAGATCGATCTTCCTGAAGGCACGGACCCCTACGACGACGCGGTCTATGCACAGGGGGCAACGAACCTGCAGAAGCTTGTGGATGATGGCGCCCTGATTCGGGAGGCTCGTCCGGCCTACTACCTCTATCGTCAGATCATGGGTGACCACGCCCAGATCGGCCTGGTTGCCGGCGCATCGGTCGACGAGTACGAGGCCGACCTCATCAAGAAGCACGAGTTCACCCGGCCCAAGAAGGAAGACGATCGCACACGCCATGTCGACGCCCTGGACGCCAACACCGGGCCGGTCTTTCTCACGTACAAGAACCGGCCGGAGATCGATGCCCTGGTCGAGCGCTTGACTGCGGGCGACCCGGAGTACGACTTCACGGCGCCTGACGGAATCGCTCACACTCTGTGGGTCGTCGATGGGGAGGCCGATGTCGCCGAGCTGGCGAAGGCGTTTGCCCAGGTGCCCGAGCTCTACGTCGCTGACGGGCACCACCGGTCGGCAGCGGGAACGCGGATTCGAACTCTCCGACGCGACGCGAATCCGAATCACACCGGTGACGAGCCTTACAACTACTTCCTGTCTGTGATTTTCCCCGACGATCAGATGATGATTCTCGACTACAACCGCGTCGTGCGCGACCTCAATGGTCTTGACGAGGCGGCGTTTTTGGCTCGCGTCGGTGAGCATTTCGACGTGGCCGAGGTCGGTGAACCCAAGCCCGACCAGGCAAAGACATACGCGATGTACCTCGCTGGACGCTGGTACCGGCTCGTCCCCAAAGCTGGTTCATTCCCCAACGACGACCCGGTTCGCCGTCTCGACGTTGCGATCCTTCAGGAAAACCTGCTGACGCCGGTGCTCGGTATCGGCGATCCCCGCTCCGATGAACGGATCGACTTCGTCGGCGGGATTCGTGGTCTCGAGGAGCTTGTTCGGCTCGTCGACTTGGATACGTTCAAGGTCGCATTTGCATTGTTTCCTACATCGATTCACGACCTGTTTGCTGTGGCTGACGCCGGCAAGGTGATGCCGCCGAAATCGACCTGGTTCGAGCCGAAGCTGCGCTCGGGCCTGATCATTCGCCCCCTGAGTGAATGACGGCATTGGCTGGTGTGTGAGGAGAGATCAATGAAGATTCTCATTTCCGACGCTTTCGACGAAGCCCTTACCGGCCGACTTGAGGCATTCGGCGAGGTCACCGACGACAAGAACCGGCTCGAGGAGGTTGACGTCGTCCTGATCCGGTCGAAGACGAGGTGCACTCAGGAGTACATCGACGAGGCCAGGAACCTACGGTTGATCATTCGTGGCGGGGTCGGGCTGGACAACGTCGACCTGAACTACGCCAGGTCCAAGGGTGTGCAGGTCTTCAATACGGCGGCGGCCTCTGCGATCGCGGTGGCCGAACTCGCCTTCGCGCTCATGATCGCCGTGCCGACGTGTTTGCTCGAGGGCCACCAGGGTATGACCGAGAAGCAGTGGCTGAAGAAACAGCTCAGGCGTACCGAGCTGATGGGCAAGACGCTTGGGCTGATAGGGGCCGGCAATATCGGCACTGAGCTTGCCCGTCGTGCGATCGCTTTCGGCATGAAGGTCATCGCCTTCGATCCGCCGCTCAAAGACCACGAATGCGCCGCTCTGGTTGATCTCGACACGCTGTTGGCCGAAGCGGATTACATCTCCGTGCATGTACCGCTCATCGACGCAACCAGGGGCATGATCAACAGGGAGAGCATCGCTCGCATGAAGGACGGCGCTGTCATCGTCAATACGGCTCGCGGCAAGTGTGTGGTCGAGGAGGACCTGGTCCAGGCGCTCGAGTCCGGCAAGATCCGCGCCTACGCAACCGATGTATGGTCCTCGGACCCGCCGAGTGACGATTGCCCGTTGTATGGTGCGCCCAACGTCATCATGACACCGCACCTTGGTGCGTCTTCGGCCGAGAACATGTCGCGTATCGGCGACGTGGTCATACAAATTATCGAAGATTTTGTCCACCGTACGGCGTAAAGGAGAAGACAATGAGCAGAACCTGGAATTTCTACGCAGGACCGGCGACGCTGCCACTGCCGGCGCTCGAGAGGGCGCGCGACGAGTTCATCGACTGGGCCGGAACCGGGATGTCGGTGATGGAGACCTCGCACCGGTCGCCAGAGTATGACGACGTCCATCAGGAGGCCATGAGCTCCTTCAAGGAACTCCTGGGTCTCGACGCCGACCACGAAGTCCTGTTCATGCAGGGCGGGGCGTCGACTCAGTTCGCCCTCATGCCAATGAACTTCATCCCCCAGGGTGGTTCGGCGGATTATGTCAATACCGGAGCCTGGTCGACCAAGGCGCTCAAGGAGGCGAATATTGTCGCGACGGGGCGTGAGGCCGGCTCCTCCGAGGCCGATGGGTTCACGCGCATTCCGGCCCAGTCGGAGCTCGATCTCGATCCCAACGCCGCCTACCTCCATATCACCTCGAACAATACAATCAAGGGCACTCAGTTCCATCAGTTTCCCGATGCGGGTTCGGTGCCGCTGGTGGCCGACATGTCTTCGGACCTGTTGTGGCGGCCATTTGACGCCAATAGCTTCTCGCTGATCTACGCCGGTGCACAGAAGAATGTTGGCCCGTCTGGCGTGACGGTGGTCATCGTGAGGAAATCGTGGGTAGAGCAGGCCAAGGTCGACGACGTGCCCACCATGATGCGCTACGCGACCGCTCTTTCCAAGCAGTCGCTCTACAATACGCCGCCGAGCTTTTCGATCTACATGGTGCGCAACGTGCTTCAGTGGGTGAAGGACCAGGGCGGTCTCGAGGGCATGGAAAAGCGCAACCGGGCCAAAGGTGACATGCTCTACGGTCTCTTCGACGAGCTGTCTGATTTTTATCGCTGCCCGGTTGCCCCGGACAGCAGGTCCTACATGAACGTCGTTTTCCGTCTTCCGTCGGAAGAGCTGGAAAAGAAGTTTGTGGCCGAAGGCAAAGTGCAACACATGGTGGGCCTCAAGGGACATCGCTCGGTAGGTGGCTGCCGCGCATCGATCTACAACGCAATGGAGCCCGAAGGCGTTGCATATCTCGTCGATTTCATGCGGAAATTCGCGAGGGAAAACGGGTAAGACCCGCGTAACTGATTTTCTGAGAGACCGAGTGCCTGATCCACGACGGAGGCGTCTGACGGTTGGGGTACTCGATTTCTCAGAAAATCAGGATGGTATCAGTCCAGGAGAGGCACTGCCGTGACAGCGATCGCGTCGCCGGTGTGGTTGTCGACCACTGACGCGAGGGCGGTGAAAGTCCCGTCACCGTAAACGGGTTGAACGTCGATTCTGCAGTTGGTTTGCGGTGTGGCCCCGGTGGCTGAGAAGACGTCCGAAATCTGGATCATCTCGAATGCGCCCAGGGTGATGAGGTGCGAATCGCCGATCGCGAGACCGTGCTCGTCGCGCAGTCCGAACACGAGTTGCAGGCTCTGGCCACCGACCTCGCATACGATGAGATTCGTGCGGTAGTCAGCCGACCCGTCGACGTGAGTGATGGTCGCCCGGTCGTGCAGACCTGATATGACCGCCGGGATGTGTTGGCCGAAAGTCCCAGAGGTGGTTACATTATAAGTTCGGGACACGACGGCGATTTTAGCGGTGGCAGAGGACGGCACAATACGCAGCGATCCAATCGCGGTCTCCCGACCGAAAGCGGTGCCGACGACGTCGTCCATTGTGGCCACTGCGCCAGGTGCGACGATCGTGGTGGCCGAGTAGACCGGCGCCGGTGTTGAACCGACGGGCCTCATCTCGAGGGTGAGCTCGATGGGATGATCGGCGAACGAGGCGATCCGGACATCCGAACGCCACCTGGTCCCTTGGAGTCCGGGGGCTCGAGCGACGACCGGGACGATGAAGTGAACTGAGGGAGAAGGCACCAGGCCCGGGAAGAACACGGCGTCCCCCGTCCTGTCGTCGACCACCGACGCCCACGCCAGGACCTGGGCATCCGACTCTACGACGGCATAGGCCTCGATGCCTTGGGGAGTGTCGGCTGTTTCGAGAAGCCTGTCGACCCTGGTGATCGAAAAGGGCTCGATCTCGAGGTCGAGGGGGTGGCCGAGGACAAAACCTGATGTCGCGTCGTACAGGGTGACACTGGCCGCGGCGCGGGCTCCGAAGGTCTCCGAAATGCCGAGGTTGGTGCGGTAGCCGGGGCGGCTCAGGAGTTGCAGAAGTACCACGGATCGGCTGTCCCGAGGTTGGTGCGAATTGATGAACTGCCCGAACGAACCGGTTTCCGTTCGAGTTTCGATCTTGCCGGTGACCACGAGCGGGCGATCGCCGGTTTCGACCAGGATCTGTCCGGCTGCGGCCGTCAGGCCGAAGGTCCTTTTGACGACGTCATCCAGGTCGATCGTCACCCCTGCCGGCACGACAAGGGGCCGGCGAATGAAGGTTGTGGTTCCGTCCTCACCTTCTGGAACGTAAAAGAGGCTCCCCTCGGCAAGATTGAATCGAGAGGTATTGAGAAGGCGAATGTCGGTTGTCCAGTGGGTGTTCGCCGCGCCGGGGCCGCGGGCGGCGACCGGGAGCATGATTGCCCCAGCTAGTGGCGGCGTGTGTGGGGAGACCAGATCGTCGAAATCCAATGCCCAGCTTTCGAGGGTGGCTTCATGAGGGCCATCATCCTGGTATTCAATTTCTAAAACCCACGTGCCGTGGCGTTGGCTGCCGATCAGGGTGTCCAGGCTGTCGGCAGGGATGAGATCGTGTGGGTAGCAGCCGAATAGACCGCCTTCGCTTCCAACAGGGGCATCCGCGACCTGCAAACGCACACTCTGACCCGTGGGTGCGAAGAGGGTGATGTCGAGCACTGACGGGTCGGGGTAGCTCAGACGGAAGAAGACGCGAATTCCGCCGATCGGGCCGACGCCTTCGACTGTCGCAAAAGACTGGAAGACGGCGGTTTCAGTCCTCGGAATCTGAGCCCCGATCGTTTCACTGAAGGCGAGATGGTCGATCTCGATCGCATCGACGAGATTAAGTACCGGTCTCGACAGGCCGTTCCTTGGGTCGGTCAATCGTTGGCCAGAAGCGGCCAGGGCAAGCCGGATATGCTCAGGAGGTAGGCGGGGGAAAGCCCGTTTCAGGACAGCAATGGCGCCCGTGACGTATGGAGCTGCGCCCGACGTGCCGCCGAATGATACGAACTGCCCTTGAGCTTCGGCTACGGTGAGGTACTCGGATGGTGCGAAGAGGTCGAGTGGCCTGCCCGTGTTCGAATAACAGGTGGGCTCGGTGGCTCGTTTATTGCGGTCGTTGCACGTGACTGCACAGGCCGAGTCGAGGCAGAAAGCCGAGCCCGTATCTGTCGGGTCCTGGTCCCAGACAGACGCTACCGCGATGACGTTCTCCAGGCAGGCTGGGGCGGTGACGCCCAGGCTCGAACCACTGTTGCCGCTGCTGGCAACCACCGCGATGCCAGCGGCATTTGCCGCGGCAACAGCGTCGGAAATCGCTGGGTGAATGCTGTCGCACGGACCATCCCACAGACCGCCGCCGCCTGAAATATTGATTGCGGCCAGTGAATAATCGTCACCCTCACGGTGCAGGATCGCATCCTCGATAGCGGCGATGACGGCACTCTCTATGAGCACCGAGCAGTCGGAATCCGAAGCGGCCTTGTAGACAAATATCTTGGCCGAAGGGGCCGCCCCGCCGGCGAAGGTCCGTTCAGGGCTCCATCGAAAGGATAGACCAGCGGCAATCGAGGCCACCGCTGTTCCATGTCCACTGCAGTCCGTGGGGTCCAGGTCACCGTCGGCGGTATCGAGGCCCCTGACCACCTTGTTGTTTGGGATGTCGGCGCTGCCAAGCGTCGGATGGTAGCCGTCGATCCCGGTGTCGATGATGGCGACGGCGGCGCCAGACCCGGTGAAACCGAAGAGTTGGAGATAGGTTGCGCCGATGATGTCGAGGCCCTCGGCCGTGTGCAGCGGCCACCGGTCGTCGCTTTCGATGAACTCGACCTCTGGTCGGTTAAGGAGAGTGGTGAGCCCTTCCGGTGTCACTGTCGCTGCGAAAGACGACTGCAGCTTGAAAGGCCGGATTTCTGAGATCCCCGCGCTTCGGTTCAGGATGGTGATGACAGAGTCCAGCTGTTGCTTCGATTGCCGGGCCTGAGTCTTGAAATCGGCGTTCGGACATTCGACCGCCTCCTGGTGACCAGCGAGGTGTACGATGACAGGGGCTGATCGGGTCGCTGTCGGAGGCGCCGCCACGAGCTTGGGGTCGAGACGTTCGGTCGCCCAGACCGGGCCTGTGCAGGCCACGAGAACGAGCAGGGCAACGGGGAAACGAATAGTCATCTGGTTTGATACCTCGGTCACAAAGATCCAACCTTCTATTCTAATGCCTGAACAACCTGGATTCAACAATGGCGCATGTTGGACTGTGAGCCGGGTTACCATGCCTCCTATGAAAATCGTTTTTTTTGGAACCCCGGAGTTCTCGATTCCTTCTCTTCGAGAGCTTGCACAGACCGAGCACGAGTTGATTCTTGTCGTGACTCGTCCCGACAAACCGGTAGGCCGGCGACGAACCATAACTTCTCCGCCGATCGTCGAGGTGGCGCAGGATCTCGGTATCGACGTCATTCAGCCGAAGAATCTCAAAGGGGAAAGTGCGGCGAATAGGATCAAGGCGGCGGCAGCAGACGTGGCGGTAGTAGTTGCTTATGGCAAGATCATTCCACCACACCTGCTCGAGATCCCCCCTTTGGGCATGGTCAACCTGCACCCGAGTCTTTTGCCGCGACACCGGGGTCCGTCACCGATTCAGTGGGCCCTCGTCTCTGGCGACCGCGTCACCGGTGTGACAACCATGCTCCTGGACGAAGGAATGGACACGGGGCCGATTCTGCTTCAGGAGCGCGTCGAGATCGACCGCCGCGAGAATGCTGAGATGCTCTCCAAGCGTCTCGCCGACCTTGGCGCCGGTTTAGTGGTCAGGACCCTCGATCGATTGAGAGACGGCGACCTCGAAGCTCGAGCCCAGCCCAACAAGGGGGCTACAGTCACCCCGATGTTACGGAGGGAGTTCGGGCAGATTGATTGGAGCCGGCCCTCCGTGCAACTCGTCAACCGGCTCAGAGGCTTCACGCCGTGGCCGGGTATTCATACGGCCTTTCGTGGTGACCGACTGAAGATTTTCGGGCTCGAAGAGGTCACACATCCGGCTGTTGGGCGAGGGGATCCTGGAACGGTGATCAGTGTAGGCCAGGATGGAATCGTGGTCCGATGCGGCGGCCAGACGTCGATTCGGATTACGGAGGTCCAACGAGAAGGACGCCGGAGATTGCCGGTCGATGCCTTCCTGATTGGGGAACGGGTCGTGGCTGGTGAGCAGTTCGGCTGATCGGATCCAGGCGGCGCGCCTCCTGATACGGGTGGAGGGCGGGGCTTTCGCCTCGCGATTACTCGGCCGGATTTCTGCAGCTGGGGTGAGATCGAGGGTCCTCGGGGTGCTTCGTTGGTTGCGTGTCATCGACGCGTCGATCGAGGGAGCTGCCCGGCGACCGATCCTCTCACTCGATCCCGAGATTCGCACGAGCCTGAGGATCGGTGTTTTCGAAGCCACTTCACTCGGGGTTCCTCCAGCAGTTGCAGGGGACGCCGCAGTGCATCTGGTCCGAAAGCTCGGCAACGGCAGAGCGACCGGCCTCGTGAACGCAGTCATGCGCAGAGCGCCTGCGCACTGGTATCGACTCGTGTCAGCAGCCGATCCCGCCTTCGCCTACTCTCACCCCGATTGGATCTGGAAACGGTGGAAAGCCGCATTCGGAGAGGAACAAGCGGCGTTGGCGATGGAAGCTGCCCAGAATCCGGCGCCGATTTGGGTGTGGTTCCCGGACGAGGAATCGCACGCCGAGATCCTGAGGCGGGCAATCGAACTGGTACCTCACCCGTGGATGACGGGAGCGTGGCGGTCGCAAGGGGCACAGCTTATCGAGGCCATCCGAGAGGGTCTGGTTCGTGTCCAGGATCCAGCGTCGCAACTGGTTGCCTGGCTGGCCGTTGAGCTCGGTGCTACAGGGAGCCGGTTGCTCGACCTGTGTTCCGCGCCGGGTGGCAAGACCGCCCTCGCTACGCGATCTGGTGACTGGAGTCGGGTCGTTGCAAGCGACATCAGCCTCAGCCGACTGCTGCGCTCGCAAAAGCCACTGTGTGCCGCGACCACCTCTTTTGACCGCTTTGTGCAGGATGCCGCATACCCGGCCCTTCGAGGAGAGTTCTGGGACCTGGTGATGCTCGACGCGCCATGTACAGGGACAGGCACTTTTCGCCGGCATCCCGAGCTTCGTTGGCGGCTGCACCCGGGTGATGTCGTTGAACGAGCCTCCCTACAATCCCGCCTCCTGAGTACGGCGGCGGAGATGGTGGCGCCAAACGGGGTGCTCCTCTACAGCACGTGCTCGGTCGAACCGGAGGAGAACGAAGATCTGTTCATCCGGCTGCCGACAGGTTTCGAAGTCGTCGAGCTCGGGCTGCGGCTTCCCGCCGGGACTCCATCGACTGAAACGTGCGCAGGTGGTGTGTGTCTCCTGCCCGGGGAGGACAACGACGGGTTTACCATGCACGCGATCCGGCGGGTCAGCTAGCCCGCATCAAGGGTATCCCCACAACTAGGGTCGATGCTCGCCATGGCGGCGTGAATTTGAACCGCAAAGGCGCGAAGCACGCAAAGAAAACGCAAAACGCTACAAATAAACCCTTTGCGCTCTTTGCGTCTTTGCGGTTCAATTGCCCTATATTGCCTTTCGGCTGCCACTCAGGATCAACCTGGCTCTACGGGACAGGCTCGATCCGGCAAGCTCAAGGAGCGGTCTACAACTCCTCGGTAATCCGTTCCCACTCGGTTGTCAGCTCATCTACCTCTTGCTGGAGCTTTGTGCGCTCAGCTGTCAGACGACGGACGGCTTGTTCGTCGTGAGACTCGTAGAAATCGGGGGCGCATAAAAGTGAGTCGATAGTCTCGATACGGGTCCCGGACGATTCGATCGCCGTCTCAACGACCTCGAGACGGAGCTTGAGCTCGCGTTGCCTCTGTTCTTTGCGACGTGTGTCGTCCTCTTGGCGGGTAGGGCGATCGGGTGTTTTGTGACCCTTTTGTCGTCGTTTTTCCTGCGCCGCCTGGCGGAGGACCACCTGCGCATCGAGGTGGTCGTCACCGCATCGTTCGAGGTATTCCTCGTAGCAACCAGGGAAGTCGTTGACGCCGGTCGGGGTGATTTCGATGATTCGGGTGGCGAGCTTCGAGACAAACCAACGGTCGTGGGAAACGAATAGGAGTGTTCCGTCGTAGGCGCGAAGGGCGTTTACCAGGGCCTCGATCGCCTCGATGTCGAGGTGATTGGTCGGCTCGTCGAGCAGGAGTACATTCGGTTGTTCAACGGACAAGCGGGCAAAGACGAGACGTGCAGCCTCGCCGCCCGAAATGGCCGTCACCTTCTTCTCGACCTCCTCGCGAGAGAAAAGCACCCTCCCGAGCTGCCCTCGAACCCAACCGGTGTCTTTGCCGGGGCAGGCCTCTCCCAGGAAACCCTCGACCGTGCCCTTACGCTCGCCGAGAATGTCTTTGTGGTCCTGGGCGAAGTAACCGGGGTGGGTCTCGTGCCCCCATTCGACAGATCCCCGATCCGAATGCAACGTTCCCATCGCAATCTTCAGAAGGGTGGATTTCCCGATGCCGTTGGGGCCTATGATGGCCAACCTGTCGCCGCGCCTGACGAGCAGGTCGATGCCTTTGAGGACCTGGTTGTCGCCGAACGCCTTGTGAACCTGCTCGATCTCGAGCACGGTCTTGCCGCTGGGCCGTTTCTGATTGAAGGAGAACCTTGGGTAGCGGCGGGAAGACTGGGGCAGCTCGACGAGTTCAATTCGTTCCAAAGCCTTGAGTTTGCTTTGGGCTTGACGAGCCTTGGTAGCCTTGGCCCGGAAGCGCTCGACAAATGCCTGATGCTGCGAGATCTTTTTCTCCCGCTTGGAAATCTCCGCCTCTTTTCTCCGTCGCTCCGTTGCCTTCGCTTCATCGAATTGATTGTAGTTGCCCGTGTATGCGGTGACCGTCTGATAGTCCACGTCGAGAATCTTGGTGCAGACCGTATTGAGGAAACGGTGGTCGTGCGAGATGACGAGCGCACAGCCTGTGAACTGGATGAGAAAGGTCTCGAGCCAGCGAATGGAAAGAATGTCGAGGTGGTTGGTCGGCTCGTCGAGGAGGAGACAGTCCGGGGCCGATGCGAGCGTCTGGGCGAGCAGTACGCGAAGCTTGAATCCCCCCGACAGGGTTGAGAGTGGTTGGAGGTGTTGGGTGGTGGGGATTCCAAGGCCCTCGAGGATCTCACTGCATCGAGCTTCGAATGCGTATCCGTCCTTGGAGACGATGGTGTCCTCGAGTTCACCGTATCTTTCGGCGTCGAAATCGGCGGCTTCGAGAACGGCTTCCTTTTCGATCAGCGCCTTCCAGAGAGTTTCGTGGCCCATCATCACGACGTGGAGGATCGGAACCGCCTCGAATCGGAAATGATCCTGTCGTAGGATGCCGAGTGAGAGGCTGCGGGGCATGGCGACGCTCCCGCTACTCGCTTCTTCTTCACCCGTGATAATGCGTAAAAGAGTCGATTTCCCGGAACCGTTTGCTCCCACGAGGCCATAGCGGTGGCCGGGATCGAGCTGGAGGTTGACGTTTTCGAAAAGCGTCTGGGGGCCAAAGGTCTTGGAGAGGGCGGTGAGCGTGATCATCGCGCGCAGGATAGCGTAGTCAGCCTCTGTAGGTGTGGAAGGGTTACGATAGAAGTAGAGAAGCCTGTGTCCCGAGGTTTTTTCTTCCGGGGCCGAAGGAGGGGAAATGCGATCTGTGTTTGTGGTCATTGTTTTGGTCTCCGCAGTGGTGTCGGCAGGTGCCAGTGAAGACGATGCGATTCTGGGTCTGTGGGCGACGGATCCGGAGGGGGGTGGGGGAGAGGCGCATGTCGAGGTCGTTCGTGCCGGGGACGGCTTTTCCGGCCGAATCATCTGGCTTGTCGAGCCTGTTTTTGCCGAGGATGATGACCAGGGTATGGCGGGTCAGACCAAGGTCGACCGTGAGAACGCGGACCCGGCTTTGCGGTCTCGTCCGGTGGTCGGTATCGAGATCCTCGAGGGATTCAGGTACGTGGGCAAAAACAAGTGGAAAGACGGGACCATTTACGACCCGGACAACGGCAAGACTTACAAATGCGTGCTCAAGCTGTCGGACGACGTCCTGAAGGTCCGGGGCTATGTCGGAGTCTCCCTCCTCGGGCGGACGACGCGCTGGACACGGGTGAAAGCGGAGGACTGAGAGGGGCGAGATGGACGGCCTGCGCGAGTTCCTCGAGATCATCGAGGTCACGGAGCCCCAGCCGACTGAAGAACTCTTGCGCAGGATCTTGCTCAAGAGCAGACAACTGACAGGGGCTGAAGCCGGTACCATCTTCATCGTGCACGGCAGGGGTCGACAGCGGCGGTTGCAGGCCATCAACGCCCAGAACGACGTCGTCGGCCTCGAACCGAATCAGTTCGTCCTCCCGTTGACACCCGCGTCGATCGCCGGGTTTACTGCGGTCACGGGGGAGACGGTCTTTGTCGATGATCTTTACGCTATCCCGTCGATCCTGCCCTATACCTTCGATCCGACCTTCGATGAGGCGCTCGGATACCGCAGCAAGTCAATGCTGTCGTTCCCGCTCGTGAATCACGACCGCTGTGTCATTGGAGTCGTTCAGCTGATCAACCGCCGGGACAGAAACGGCCGGGGCCCACTGCCTTTTGCCCTCGAGCAAGCGGACCTCATTGTTCCCTTCAACCACATCGTCGGTGCTGCCATTGAGCGGGCTGCGATGCTCGAACGGATTGCCGGCCAGAACGTCAGGCTGAAGCAGCGGAACCGGCAGCTCAAAAAGCAAAGGCAACACATCGCTGCGCTCAGAGACCAGACGGAGGAGGCGTTTCAGCTGTCGATCCAACTTCTTGCACGAGCGGCCGAACTGCACGACGACACCACCTCACGCCACGTCGAACGGGTGAACGAGTACTCGTATTTTACGGCCGACAAGCTCGGAATGCCGACTGATTTCTGTCACCAGATCCGCTACTCTGCCCAACTTCACGATGTCGGCAAGATGAGCATCGACGTAGCGATCCTCCGCAAGGAAGGCCCTTTGAACGAGGTTGAGAAAGCGGAGATGATGCGCCACCCGGTGTATGGCCACCGCATTCTGGCGGCTTCCGACCGGCTCAAGATGGCAGCCGAAATTGCGCTCAACCACCACGAACGGTGGGATGGCACGGGTTACCCGAGCCAGGCTCGAGAGGAAGAGATCCCGGTTTCGGCGAGAATTGTCGCGCTCGTCGATGTGTATGATGCTCTTCGGTCAAGACGTTCGTATAAAAGAGCTTTCAGTCACGAGGAGTCGCGGCAGGTCCTTCTGAATGGTGACGGTCGGGTCGAACCGAAACATTTTGATCCTCGTATTTGTCAGGTTTTTGTCGAGAACCACGAGGAGTTCGACCGCATTTGGAGCAATCGGGCAGATGATGTGCGTTAGACGCTCACATGCCGGGAACTGAGCGCGCTTCGATTGCGGGAAGAGTATGCACGATCGCCCGATCCCGTTCCTCGGCCGCCTGTTCGAATGGCCCTTCAGTGGCAACACTGTATTGGCTTCGTACGTCATTGTCGCCTTTTGCTTTTCCTGGAAGTCGTTTCGTTTCAGTCTTATGGTCTCAGTGTTCGTTGATAAGGCGGCGGCGAACGGTTTCGCGCAGGTTTGACTGGGTGATGAGGTCGGCGAGGGTGATGTTGAGGCGGCAGGCGCGCGTAAGGTGATGGAGTGCCTCGGACATACGACCCTGACCCGCCAGCGCAAGACCTAGACCCATCTCGGCTTCTTCGTGCGGGTCGAGCGCTGCGCCTCGCCTGAAGGCAGTTTCGGCTTCAGGGTAGGCCTGAGCAGACAGGCGCGTGCGGCCCGCCATCCGCCACAACCACCCGGCCTCTTGTGGGTGGCGAAGCATGTGGATGCCGATCTGGGCTTCGATGGCTCTGACCACCTGGACTCGTTTCTCCTCGGGAGCGGCGCCGACGGTGGCCAGGGCGTTCTCGGCGACGCCTCGCCAGAGGTCGATTCGCAGTCTCTCGATCTCCGCTTCCACGACGAGGACGATGGCAACCACGGTGACAGTCGCAAGGGCTCGAGCTATGATCCGTCGTTTGATCAGAAACTGTCGTCTCTGACAGCTGTTGAGGCGATCGGCAAGGAGGAGCGAGGCCGGCACCAATCCTACGGCCAAGTGTGTCGGATAGTGCAGGAAGAGGAACGGAATCCACGCGAGAGCGGCCAAGATCAATTGAGGATCGCGCTTGGAACGGGTTGCGATGATGGCGATCGCGAAGGCGATCATCCATGCCAAACCGAAAACGCCGAGTTCGGCGTTGAGTTGGAGGGGGTCATTGTGAGCCCACTCGAAATGGGTCGACAGTTCACCCCTGTTGCCGTGAGTGCGGTTGGATTCAAGCCACGCGAGCCGGGCCGGGAAGAACTCGCGCGAAAAATTGCCGGCCCCGACTCCAGTGATCGGTGCCCCGCGGATCATCGATATTGCCGCACTCAGTCCGTCCTCACGGGCAGAGAGTAGGGAATACCAGTCTCCGGTCGCCAGGGACGTGATCTTGTCTTCGACTCGGTCCTTGAGAGGGGTGGCGACGGTGACGATCAGGGCCGGCACCGTCAGAATCGCGACAGCAATCCAGGCTTTTCGGGATCGTTTGAAGACGAGCATGCCAAGGGCCAGAAAAACGATGGAGGCGAATCCGGTCAGAGTCTGGCCGAGAACAGCTGTCAAGGCGAACAAGGTGGGGAGCATCCAGCCTGAAAGCTTGCTCGCGGGGTCGAGCAGCGACGGCAGGAGTAGTGGCAACATCAAGATGCCTGCCATCGCCAGATCGGATGGGTTTCCCGCCAATCCGGTCAGTCTGAACCTGCTTAGTTCGCTATATCCAGGGAGGACAAAAGGGGCGATTTCGGCCCATTGGGCGATCAGTACCAATGCGGAGACTGCCGCGCCGAACGCTGCCCATTTCACAACGTGCAGGCGTTCCGCGTCAGTGAAAGATGCCATCCATAAGATGCCAATGACCCATGCTGCGGTAGTGATCGCCGTCTGGAAGGCGAGACTTGGCGAGGCGGCCCAGATCGCAGAGCACGCCTGCAATACAGGTAGAAGCAGGAGCAGCGCCGGAAGGCGGCCGAAGGTCAGAGTAATTCGGCCGCGCCAGAGTCCGATGGCGAGCGCAACGCCGGCAATGATCCCCAGCCCGATGATCGCCGTCGTCATTTTCGGGAGCCGGAAAGGACTGTAGGCCCCTGGGAGAAAGACCGTTTCTGTGAGGAACAGGACTATGCCGGTAAAAAGGACGGGCAGTCGTGGAATCCCCCCCCTTTTC
>CAZCEX010000045.1:0-14942 GCA_964497785.1 uncultured Thermoanaerobaculia bacterium
AGCCTTCGCCGGGAACGAACCCGAGGCACGCCCAATGGCCAAAGACCACTCGAATGCCTTCGTCGAGAATGGCAGAATCAACAAACCAGGGCGTCGAACCTCCCGGGGCTCCATGCAACCCTCCCGCATACAGCAGCAGCGGCGATCCGTCACGCGCGATCATTCGAACTCGGGTCAGCACGCCTGCGGCCGCCGCAATTTCCGCCGAACCCGTGAGGCCGGAACGCCAACGAACCTTGCGCCCCGCCCACAGATCCCTGAAATGGCCCCCGGCCACCGCCGCAGAGCAACTGGCGGCAAGGACTTCCGCGTCTGCGATCGTCCACGAGGGCATGAACCCCGCGTGAACCACCACGGTGTCCTCGTGCCGGCGAAGGAGGGGCTGACTGCGCAACCAGCACACTAGTTCGTCCCGGTCGGGCGCCTTCAAAACCGCCTCGATCGTATCCTGCGGCCGCTCAGGGGCCAGGCCTTCGGCGCGCACCAGCAAATGCAGGTCGAGGTTTCCCAGAACACAACCGACCCGCGGGCCGGCGGAGACTGCCCAGCGCAGCACCTCGAGCGAGCAGCGTCCCTTGTTGACGAGGTCGCCAACGAACCACAGACGATCGACTGCCGGATTCCAAGCGATGCGTTCGAGCAGCCGCTGCAAGGTGACCCAGCATCCATGTACGTCGCCAATGATCCAGTGCGCCATGGCCTCCATATATACTACCCCCATGCCCGGAATGCGCGCGGCGGTCGTCATTCCCAGTCTCGGAGCGTCCTCGCTCCCGAGCTGCCTCGAGGCGGTGGCCGAACAAACGGCGCCGCCGGTGAGGGTCGTGGTGGTGCATTCGGGCAGCCAACCCAGACCTGACTGCGGTCAGCGTATCGAAGTCCTCGCCGTCGCCAACCGGCTGGGATTCGCGGCCGCCTGCAACCGGGGAATCGACGCAGTTCTCGCCGATGTCGATGCCGTCGCCCTTCTCAACGACGATGCCAAGCCCTGCCGGGAGTGGCTCGCGCAACTGATCCGGGCCCTCGAGAATCACACTGACGTCGGCGCAGTTCAGGGGACGGTCACAACTTCCTCGGGTACGGCAGTCGACGGCAGGGGACTGTGGTTCGACCGCTACGGCTTGCCACGACAGGTCGACCGAGGACGTCCGTCAGAGGAGGTCCAGCAAACACCCACACAGAGAGCCGGAGTTTCCGCGACTGCCGCCCTCTTCAGATGCACCTCGCTGAAGGCCGCCGCACTGCCAAACGGACAGTTCTTCGACGAGGCCTTCGACTGCTACCACGAGGACGTCGACCTGGCCCTCCGGCTCTGGCGCGTCCGCCAGCTGGCCTACTGGGTCCCCGGCGCTCTGTGCCGTCACCTCGGTTCGGAAACCGGCAGTTGCTTGTCGTGGCGCCACTCGTGGTGGATCCTCAACAACCGGTGGCGCGCTCTGGCCGGCAACCTCACTCTGCTCGCCATGGCACGAAACCTCCCCAGCTTCATCCGCGGCGAGGTCAGAGCCGTTCGCACGCTTGGCCGGCACAACCCGCGCACCTGGATCGTCGCGGTTCTCGTTGCTGTCGCCCTGCCACTGCTGATCCTGCGAGGCCGGAAACGCTCCACACCCGGGCCCCGACTCGGCGCACTGCCGAGGTTGAAACCATGAAGGTCCTCGTCATCACCGATGACCGGCTCGGGTCGACGATGGCCGGTTCGGCCCTCAGAGCATGGGAAATCGGCGCAGCCCTCGCCAGATCCGGCCACGATGTCCGGATTGCGGGCGGAAAAGGCTCATCATCCCCTGGACCCGGACCGAAGGTCGTCGACTCCCCGTCCTGGCGCTGGGCCGATGCCGTCGTCGCACCACCGTGGAGCCTGCCGCTTCGCGCCTTCGCGACCAACTCCCGCCTTGTGATCGACGGCGCCACCCCCCTTCTGGCGGAGCTCGAGGCGATGCCCCGCTTGCCGCAAATTCAGCGCAGACAACGTACGGCTGCCGCCAGATTGCCGATGGTCCGCGCGCGAGCGGATGCGCTGCTCGTGGCCGGAGCCGCCCAACGACGGTGGTGGATCCAGCTTCTGGGTTCGTCGCGGCCGGACCTCCCGATCCTCGATGTACCATTCGGAGTCCCCGACGCACCGCCGAACAGCGGCGTCGCTGACATCCCCGGAGTCCCGCGCCACAACGCTGTGGTCCTGTGGTGGGGTGGAGTGTGGCCATGGCTGGACCTCGAGACCCTGCTTGCGGCACGAGCACGTCTCGGTGGGGCGCCGCTGACTCTTGTTGTCCCCGTCGCTAGCCGGCCCGGGGCCAACCACCAACCGCCCTTCGGACCGGCAGACCTCGAGCGCCTCGCTGCACTGCACGGCCTGCGGCCTCCACGGATCATCGGATTGCAGAACTGGGTTCCCTACGCAGAACGGCATCGGCTGCTCAACCGCGCCTCGCTGCTCGCCGTCCTCCACAGGCCGGGGACGGAAGCCGAGCTGTCTTTCCGCACCCGCGCTCTCGACGGACTCTGGGCCGGTGTGCCGTTGCTGCTCAGCGAGGGGGGCGCCGTCGCCGAGCTCACCCACCGCCATGGCTGGGGCGGAGTCGTTCGGCCGGGCGATGTTCGCGGTGCAGCGGCCGCGCTCGAGCTCCTCCTGACCGAGAAGGAACAGCTCAGGTGCCGGACCAACCTGGAACGGGCACGAGAGCACTGGACCTGGACCCGCCTCGTCGAACCGCTGGCCGAGCTGCTCCCGCTGCTTCCCACCACATCGCGGAAACCGCTGGCGCCGGCAGTCTTACGATCCTGCCTCGTGGCGGCGGGCCTCAGATCATCGGCAGGTGAATGATGACGTCGAATGACGGACACCGAACGGCTGTAGCCGCGGTGATCGTCCGCTGGCGAGGCGGAGAGGTCGCGGAGCATTGCTTGCGATCGCTCGAAGCACTGCCGGCCGGGCCGGAGGAGGTCGTTCTGGTCGACTCCGGATCGGGGGATGGGGGTGTCGAACGCATCGTCCGCTCTTTCGCCAGAATTCGCGTCGAAGAACTCACCGAGAACGTCGGGTTCGCCGCTGCTGCCAACCACGGCGTCGCGGTTACTACCGCCCCTCTCGTTCTGCTCCTCAATCCCGACACTGAACTCGTCGGCAACGGATTGTCGGTGCTCGTCACACGTCTGCTCGACGACCCGGACCTGGCTGGCGTCGTGCCGCTCCTCGAGAACACGGACGGCAGCTCCCAGCACCGCTGGCAGCTCAGGCGTCTGCCAACCGTACTCGACCTGGCCCTCGGCCGCTCCGGGCGACCGGCGTTCTCCACTCAGCCCACCAGCGCAAGACAGGTGCCGCAGCCCGCAGCAGCAGCGTGGCTCGTCAGGCGCACGGTTTGGCGGGCCCTGCAAGGATTCGACGAAGTGTACCGCCCCGCATGGTGGGAGGATGTTGACTTCTGCAAACGCCTCGAGTCCCGTCTCGACACCGACGACTTCCCTACCGAGCATGGCTTTGGGGTCGAGCCTCGAGCGAGGGTGCGCCACAGAGGAGGTTCTTCGGTCGAAGACCTCGGGAGCGAGGCCTTCCGGGCAGCCTTTTACTGCAACCTCCTGCGCTACGCCGAGCTCCACCACGCGCAATCGATCGGCCTGATTCGCCTTGGGTTACGCATTTCGAACGCGCTACGAAGATTGCGCGCACAGCGGGAGGTGCCGGACACATAATTGTGCCTGAACGACCTCGCACCGTCTGGTCGCCTCCCGCACAATTTTGCTGTCGGGCAATCCACGGGAAGCGCGTTGTGACCGTGATGTCCAGCCTCTGAAGCAGGCCGCCGCTCGCATGAGCAGCGTGGTCGCAGACGATCCAACCTGCTGCTCGTGACCACGCTGCTCATGCGACGCAGGGATGACCGCCCTGCGGCATCCCAGAAGGCCGGAGATCGGAACAGGCCCAACGAACGATATCCCCCTCACCGTTCGACGACGACCCTGTCGATCACCACCGTGGTACCCGGAGGCGACTGACCTTCGATCAGGAGCCATTGGCGACCATGGACGGGAGCAGGATCGGGTACTCGGAGGCTTTCGAACTCCCCTCTCACGCCGACCCGGCCGAGCTCGGCCCCCTGCCATCCGACCACCAAGGATGCTGCACTCTCGGCCGGGGTCACCCACCCTTCGAGCCGCACCTTGTCCCCGGACCGCACCTTCAAAGGCACCCGGAGCTTGTTCCCGGCAGCCAGCCGCCAGCCGTTGGGGTAGGATAATCGGCCCATCGTTCCACGCGGCGGCACTGGACGACCACCGCTGTGGCGGACCTGGGCCGCTTCGGCTTCAACCACACCGTCGAGACGCGCATCGAGCGTAACGACCAGGCCGGCGGCGGCCACCAGCCACAAGGCGGGGGCCACTCGGGATAAAATCCTCGCCATACCCGCACTGCGGGTCAACCACAACAAGAGGGCCGCGATGCCCAGCAGCGCAATGGGGACCACGACGGTGGCCCTCGTCGGGCAGAGGAACGAAGGGAAGAGCGAACGGGCGTCCGCTGAAAATCCCCGCGACAGGCTGTTGGTCAACCACCACCCGCCATCACCCTGGTTGATACTGAAATGGGGCCTCGTGATGAGGACCCACCACGACACGGCGCTCGGCGGCAGCAGCACCAGTACCAGCCGCCTTCTCGGTGACGGCTTCGAAAGCAGCAGACCCAAAGCGAGGAGAACAGCCGGTAGGAGTGGCACCAGGTATCGCCCTGGAGGAGACCCCCCGCCGTACCACTCCGACGAGCCGAGGAGGGCAACAAACGTTACTGCGCCACCAACGAACAGGGCTCGTTCGCCGGGTCCACCTACCTTCCACATCGCCGGCGCAGCGGCCAGGGCGAGCAGCCAAAGCGGCGCCGTCCAGGCCAGTCCCCCGGCGACGTCGAACAACAAGCCCGCAGCGGCCTGCAAGGCGAGCCCGGGATCCGTTGGCATGAGATCCGACAGCCGCCGGAAAATACCAAACGGGTGACCCATCGCCGCCCACCCGACGATGAGCGCCGCGACCGCGGCACCGACAATCAGGAGAATTCCCTCCACCCTTCTGTGTCGCCCCTGACGCCACCAACCAGCGCACACTATGGGAAACGTCACCAAAGCGAGCCTGGTCTTGACGGCCGCAGCGAGGAACGCGAGCACCACCGCAATCATATTGCCGACTCTGCCCCGGGACGCCAGAATCAGGCAGAGCGCCACGGCCAGGCCGCCGACCACTCCGGGCCAGACCTGGGACGAGAATGTTGCCAGTGGATACGTCAGGCACGCCAGCAATCCAACGATCACCACCACCCGGCGTTGCGGCTTGATCCAGGATTGTAAACGGGTGACCACCAAACCCAGAGTTGCCGCGCCGGCAAGGCCGAGCAGAGCAAGGGCTCCTTCGCGGCCGAAGATCCAGAAACCCGGCAACAGAAGCAGGGCGAGCCCCGGCGAGTGGAGCAGAGTCTTTGTCTCCTGAACGAGGCGCGATGTCGCACCACCTCCATCCGCAAGGTTGTTCACAACATCAAGATCAACATCCGTCACCAGGCTCTCCATGAGGGCCAGGTGATACGGCTCGTCCCCCCACATTGGGGGCGTCAAAAGGGCGGTTGCGACGGCGATCGGAACGAGGATGACCGCCGCGGCAAAAAATGCCCGACCACGGCTCATCCACCGAACAGCCACCGGAATCCAGGCAACGGTCACAGCTGCGAGAGCGAGATCGACCCCGTAACGTTGCACGAGCAGGAAGAGCGGCTCCACCGACATCCGTGTTGCTAACATCCCGGTCGCCAGAATCATCCAGGGTAACCACGACCACGACGCACGCCACGTGCCCGCGATGAGCTGGATGAGGGCTATGAGCGCCGCCGCCCACCACAGCCACTCGTCAGCGGCAACGCTTCGCGGGGCGACTGGCCGGGAGGGTCCTGCAATCAGAACCATCACCCGCGCCTCGCGTTTGATCCTCGTATTGAGCTCGATCACCGGCCGATCATCCGCCGCAACCTCGAGCCAGACCCGCCCGGCGTGCTTCCATGGCGCCTCGGGTTCCGAAGAGGGACGCAGCACCAGTTGATCCGCCGAGGGACGTCCACGCTCTTGCGCGGCGGAACTGTTTGGGGACCAATCCGGCACCTGCGCCCCAAGCCGAAGACCCACCTCCTCACCGCCAACGAAGATACGGGCGACCGTGGCCCCGGTACCGACTCTCTCTCCGCCAGCGAGGGCAACGTCGAGCATGTATGGACCACCATCTCCGGGGCGCAGGCGGGCCCTCGGAGAGGCGGAATCGAGCACCACGGCGCCACCCTCCGGAACCGGCCACCCAGCCGGACCGAGGAGCAGGAGCCCCAACAGGGCACACGCCCCAGCGGTTGCGGGAGGTAGACAAAGAGAGACCAGCAACAGGAGCGCCAATCCAACCCAACTCACCCAACTCGAGTCCGAAAAAACGAACGCCAGGTCAGGCACACCCCAACGCGCCAGAGCGAGACCGACCAGGGCAGCAGCCCCACCCAAGGGAAACCACCCGGCAAACCGATCCGCCTCGGCATGCCTCCCCGTTTGCACGCGTCCCACAAGGAGTACCAACCCAATTGCGAGAGCGATGACGGCAGGTGACTCGGGCGTTGGGGCAATCGCCAGGAAAAGACCAGCCAGGAGTCCCGCCGTGCGATCGAATCTAGCAGCGGCCCACGGACCGACGAAGGACAGCGCGAGCATGGCGGCCGCCGCAACCCAGTCGGACTGGATCATGACAACGCACACAGAGAAACGGGCTGCCACACCGAAGAACCCGGTCAGAAGTGCTGTTCGGTGCCATTCCATGCGGCGCACCGCAGCCGCCCACGACGCCCAAGCTGCGGCCACGATGAGCAGCGGGAGGAGCATCTGGCGCGGGACCTCCCCAGCAACCAAGACGGCTACGAGACCCACGGGAATGAGAGAAGCTTCGGCCGCCCTTCGTCGCCACCCACCTGGCGCAACGGCGCCGGACGGTATGAACGCCAGGACTGTCGCTAGACTGAGACAGACGGCATCCCCGATCGCCAAACGGCCCACGGCTTCGAGTACCCCGAGAAGGAAGACCAACGCCGCCGGAGCGGCCCACGACTGCAGGCGGAGGGCCATCATTGTTGGGGAGTATACGACTACATCAAGAAGGAGTCTCTGGTAAGGGGAGCACGGCTGTGCAACTATGCCGCCGTGGCGAATGAAAATGAATACGACGTGGTGATCGTCACCCACAACGACTCTGAGACCCTGGCGGCCTGTCTGCGAGCGATCGAACGCCTGAATCCGGCCCCACGCCGAGTGATTGTCATCGACAACGCCTCTTCGGACGCCTCCGCCGAGATCGCAGAGACCGCAGGCATGGAGGTTCACAGGTTTGACGAGAACACCGGCTTCGCCGGCGGGATGAACCGAGGTTTTGACCGTTCCGACGCCCCATGGGTCCTGTGTTTGAACCCAGACTGCGCCCCGGACCCGGACTTCGTCGGCCACCTAATCGAAGCGGTCGAACGCCGCCCGGAGTCGAACGAAGTCGGGTCCGCCACCGGACTCCTGATGCGAGCGCGTGGGCCGGACCTCGAACCCGACCACTTCGTCGATGCAGCCGGCATCGTCGTAACACCGTCCGGACGGCATTTTGACCGCGCCGCCGGCCAGGTCACATCGCAAGCGCCCGACGAACCGGCTTGGGTATTCGGCGGCACGGGAGCGGCGACCCTTTTTCGGCGGGCGGCACTCGACGATGTCGCGTATCCGGATGCACAGATCTTTCCGCAGTCGTTCTTCGCCTATCGCGAGGACGTAGAACTCGCCTGGCGCCTCCAGTGGCGCGGGTGGCGGTGCCTTTTTGCACCAGATGCCCTCGCCTATCATCGGCGTGGGTTCAGGCCCGAAGAAGGCCGCCGCGGCCAGAGTTGGATCAACCGGCATTCGGTCAAGAATCGATTCTTGATGCGACTCCACTGCGCCGATCTGAAGTGGCACCTGACGTGCTTCCCCTGGTGGTTCGTGCGCGACCTGCTCGTGGTTGGCGCCTGCCTCACAGTCGAATGGTCGTCGTTGCCCGCCCTCGGCGCTGCCTGGCGTTGCAGGCACGATGCTCTGCGGCGGAGACGTTGGGTCCTCAGCCGTGCCCGAGTTCCGTCCAGACAGGTGTCGCGGTGGTTCCGTAAACCCCAAGGATGTACAGAAGAGGTCACTGGGAAGTGAAGATCGCGATCTTGGGAACCCGAGGGGTACCGGCCTCATACGGCGGATTCGAGACCCTGGCCGAGGAGCTCGGCAGCCGGCTCGCCGCGAGGGGCCACGACGTCTGGGTTTATGGAAGACCCGGGTTCGTAGATTCTGGCATCGAAACATACCGGGGCATGCGCATCGCAACGGTTCCGGCCGTGCGCTCCAAGCATCTGGAAACGGTCTCCCACACCTGCCTGTCGGCCATCCACGCCATGAGAACCGGATTTGACGTCGCTCTCATGTGCAACGCCGCCAACGTGCCGTTTGTACGTTTGCTCCAGATCACTGGTACTCCGGTAGCTCTCAACGTCGACGGCCTTGAACGAAACCGGCGCAAGTGGGGGTGGGCCGGACGCTCGTACTACCGCCTCTGCGAACGGCTCGCAGCCCTCGTGCCTGATGCGATCGTTACCGACGCCGAGGTCATTCGGCAATACTACCAACAGACCTACGGGACCGAATCGACCATGATCACCTACGGCGCCGACATCGCCCCCCCGTCGGGGACCGGGACCTTGAGCGACCTCGGCGTCGAACCCGGGGAGTACGGCCTCTACGTGTCACGGTTCGAGCCGGAGAACAACCCCGATCGAGTGGCCGAGGCATGGTCTCATCTCGACACGCCACGCAAGCTCGTCATGGTTGGCGGGGCACGGTATGCGCCCGACCTCGAACGGCGTATCCGAGAGATCGCCGATGACAGAATCATCCTGCCGGGCCCGATCTACGGCGAGGGCTACCGCCAGCTCCTCTTTCACTGCCGGCTCTACATTCATGCCACCGAGGTCGGCGGCACTCACCCCGCCCTGGTCGAGGCGATGGGAGCCTCACGCCCGGTCTTCGTGCACGACACATCTGAAAACCGTGAGGTCGCCGATAGTGCCGGCATCTTTTTCTCGTTCGGTGATGTCAATGCTCTCGAAGACCGCCTCACGGAGGTGCTCGAGGACGACGAGCGGCTCGAACAGCTTGGTTGTGCCAGCGCCGCCAGCGTGCTCCTTCGGTACAATTGGGATGCGATCACCGACCAGTACGAGGATCTCCTGGAGGGCCTGTGCTGAAAGAGAGGGCACGCACTGTAGCGTACTGGGTATGGACCACCGATCTCGTCCTCACCACCGCGGCCTTTCTGCTTGCCTGGGTCGTGCGTTCCTATCTCGGGCCGCAACTCTTGCCTCGGGTCTTCCCGACAGAGCTCTACCCACTGTCCTGGTATCTCGGGCTCCTCCCTCTGGTCCTCACGATCTGGACCTTGCTCCTCCTCGCCGGGGAAGCCTATACCTCACGACGGATGGTGGCCCTCTCGACCGAAGCGTGGCACGTACTCCAGATCGTCGCCGTGGGAACCCTCAGCCTCGCCGCCGCCGGGTGGTTGTTGCGGTTGGAGTTCCTGTCACGGCCATTCCTGGCCCTGTTCGCAGCCATAGACCTGACCTTCCTGCTCGGGGAAAAGCTCGCACTGAGAACCCTCGCGAGACACTTCAGGAGCCGTGGCTACAACTTCCGCACCTTGCTCATCGTCGGCATCAACTCCCGGTCGGCAGAGGTCGCTCGCATCATCGACAGTCACCCGCACTGGGGGCTCAAGGTACTCGGTTTTGTTGCTCCCAACGGCAAATTCCCTCATGAGTATGCCGGCTTGCCGGTTCTCGGTTCCGCCGAAGACCTTCCGAAAATTCTCCAGGAAGAGGTCATCGACGAGGTGTTCTTCATCCTCTCCAGGCGCCAATTGGTCGAGTTCGAGGATCCGATCCTTCTGTGCTCGGAACTCGGCATTCGCTCTCGGGTGGCGCTTTTCTTCCCCCACATGAAGGCCCGGGTTCTGCTCGAAGAGCTTCAGGGAATCCCACTGCTCACGTTTACGACAACTCCGGCAACTCCTTTCCCTCTTTTCATCAAGCGCCTCGGCGACGTCATGGCGTCGCTCATCGGCCTTGCCCTTTTGGTGCCGTTCCTCGCCGTGCTCGCGGTCCTCGTCAAGCTGACATCACGAGGCCCCGTTCTCTTCATCCAGCGACGATGCGGACTCAACGGGCGCCGATTCCGCCTCTTCAAACTCAGGACAATGGTGTGCGACGCCGAGGCCCGCCGCGCCGACGTCGACCACCTCAACCAGGTCAACGGCCACGCCTTCAAGGCCATCGACGACCCGCGGATTACGCGGTTCGGGAAACTCCTCCGTCGCTACTCCCTCGACGAGCTGCCGCAGCTCCTCAACATCCTCAAGGGCGACATGTCCCTCGTAGGCCCCCGGCCTCCGATCCCGGAGGAGGTGGCGCACTACGCCCGCTGGCAGCGCCGGCGCCTGTCGATGAAACCCGGGCTCACCGGACTCTGGCAGGTCTCGGGCCGAGCAGATCTCGAGGACTTCGACCACTGGATCCGCCTCGATCTCGAATACATCGATCAGTGGTCATTGTGGTTGGATCTGAAGATCCTGATGAAGACCATACCGGCGGTGCTTTCGGGTCGAGGGGCTGGTTGACATTCTTTTTCGGAGAGGCCACGAACGCCACCCAAAGCTGCACAAAGCTGCACAAAGCTGCAGATGGTACAGGCCTCTCCGAAAATGAATGTTCAGTAGAGAGTTCAGAGAAGCTTGACCATTCCGCGCCGGTAGAGGGCGCTGACGAACAGGTCGAGTCGACCCTCGATGTTCTCGGCATCGTCCCCCAACTCCTCCCGTAAAGAGACAGCGATACCCTCCAGGGTCGAGCTGCCGTCAAACCGCCTCCACATCGAGCTCCCGATCTCGTCCAACCGGATTCGTTGCGGCCCGGTCCACCACGAGAACCATGCGCCGATGCTCTTGAGATGACGATTCGGTGGTTTGGGACACTCGAGCACGACGACGCCATCACGTTCCACCCACTCGGCGAGTCGTTGTACCCGATAGCGGCTGTTTCCCCAGGCGTCGTTCATGGCCACATGGTGACACAACCCAGGTTGGTGAGAGTCTATATTACAAAAAGACGCCGCCCTCGCGGGCGGCGTCATCGTTGAACGATCGCCGATTGACGTCAGAAACCGTATGAAAGTCCCAACCCCGCTACGAAGGGATTGCTTTTTGTCTCGCCCGCAGCCAGGTCGTCCTCGGTCGAGAACCTGAGGAACCGAATGCCGAGGTCCAACGCCCAGCGAGAGGCCTTGCCGAGCGGCACCGCGAGCCCCATCTGGGCGCCGTATCCAAGCTCGGACCCACCCTCGAGATCGACGGTGTCACTCATCAAACGGTAGGACCCACTTCCCACATTGCCCCACGCAATCACCGGCCCGATGTAGAAGTCGATGGTATTGAGGCGTGAGAGGTGGAAGTTCAGAGCTGCATGGATCATCGTGATACCGAGGCTGTCGGAGTCAGACGCCGATGCCCCCCCAAGGGTCCGAGTCAGCGTCGTATCCATGCTGCTGCCAACTCCGCCCAACTCGATGCCAACCAAACGTGACGCGTGGTACTCGAGATCCAGCTCTGCGCCCACCGAGGTATTGAAATAGAGCTCGTAGATATCGTTGGGGGCCGCAGTATAGGTCGTTGTTCGATTCGTCGGGCTCACCACCACGGCCTTCGGTTTTACATTCCATCGCGGTCGGACATAGATCTCGGCCTGACAACCCCAGGTTTCGCCAACCTCGTTGGTTGCCCCTCCCTGAACGAAATAACGTCCGGGCTTGTGGATGCTCGTGCGATAGGGCATGTCGGGCGCCGGCACGTGGCGTTCGACTTCGCGCTCCTTGGCGTCGAGAATTCGCAGAGCAAACCCGTCCGCCTTCCAGTGACCCGACGTTTCAACCACGAAGTCCCCGCGGACCCACACCTCGTCTTGGCTCAGCAACAGCTGACACGATGGTGGCAAGGCGGGGCACACCCCGAGCGACTTCGACTTCGTCGTGACCTGCTCCTCCCCCGCCCGACTGGTATTCCGCGAAACCGCCTCGAATACCAGCTCGGAGGTAAAGGGCGCCGGATCTGGGATCTCGCCCGCTGAAACCACGACCTTCGAACCGTCTGGCTGCGTCATCGTAATCTCGGCATCGGCCGAGGAACCCTCGGTATCGACCCTGATCATTCCGGTTTCGCAGTCTCTTTCGACGTTGAGCAAAACAACCGGAGGCAGAATGGGCGGCGGCTTGGGAATCGACCTGGTCGATACGAGCGCCAGATTCCCGCACACCCCTGGGAGCAGGAAGGTGTGGATCCTGTCCTCCATCGCACCTTTTTCCTTGACCTCGAATCGCCAGGCGTCATATTTCTTCTTGCCCGCCATGCACAGCGGTCCGAATGAGGTCACCTTGCCCTTTTTCCGCGTCAGCATCCATTCCATGGTGTCGCCGCGATCGAGCGCAACAGCCTCGAGCTCACCGGCTCTGAGTTTGGCGAGCACGCCCTCACCAGCCCCGCTCAGGCCCCGCTCGGCGAGCACAGCAAGAATCTCGGACTCGTACTCATCAACAAAGGACCGAACGTCCTCGAGCGAGGTCAGAATCCCTTTGATGACGGCGTTGGCCCCATCGAGGCGTGTGACCCGGCCTTCTTTCGTATAGCCTTCACAGACGTTCGCCGCGATAGCTGGGCTGGTGAGAGTCAGAAACACTACAACTATCATCAGCTGAACGAACAGATTTCCACACCTCGCGCTCATAAATGCCTCCCCCGAATCACTGTCCTCGCAATTCTACTGCATATTAGCGGATCTCGAACGCCACAGGGGCAATGCGACCAACAGAACCAGCAACAAAGGATACACCGCAAGGCCGGCCCAGAAGTTCTCTGCAAGGTGCGGCAACACTTTTTCCCCTTCGGGAAGCTTCATCACGACACTGCCGTACAGCACCACGAAAGCCAGCGCCAACGCCATCAGGGACTGCCCTGCAATGAGGCCTGAGGCGACCAGTATGCCGGCGTTGTCGCCCCGTTTGCGCTCCTCGTCGCTGGCCTCCCTGCTGTTCATGAACCACTCGAGAATCGACTTAAAAACACCGCCAACGAAGACCGCAGAGGTGGTGGGGAACGGCAGGTACATACCGACCGCGATGAGCATGGGCGCCGGCGCCCCGATGAGGATCAAACCAATCCCGAAGAAAATGCCGACGATGACGAGAGGCCATGCCATCTCGCCGCCGACGATTCCCTGCGCCATCAGGGCCATGAGCCCGGCCTGCGGCGCCGGAAGTTCAACCGACCCGATGGTATAGACCTGATCGAGCACGGCCAGGACGACCGGGAGAGCAATAGCGGCGCCGATGACGCCGATGACCTCTGCAAGCTCCATACGCCACGGCGTGCCGCCGAGAATGTGACCCACCTTGAGATCCTGGATCATGTCGCCAGCGACACCGGCGGCACAACACACAACACCGGCGACACCGAGCACCCCAGCGACCCCCTTGACGCCGGTGACTCCCATGAGAACCATCAGGAGGGCAGAGATCACCAGTGCACTGAGTGTCAGACCCGAGATCGGGTTGTTCGAGTTGCCGACGAGGCCGACGAGATAGCCTGCGACCGCCGCGAAGAGCAGTCCGAGCACGAGCATGACCACGGTGAGCACGATTGCAGGTCCCGTCGAACCGCAGAAGTACCTGTACAAAAGCACCATCGGGATCGACATTCCTCCGATGGCGATGAAGACCTTGGGAATGCTGAGGTCGAGCTCGGTACGCGGAACCTCGCCCCGCTCACCGCCCACCGAGAATCCGGCCAAGGCCTGCTTGACACCCTTGATCAGCGAATGCCTCAGGGTGAACAGGGTATAGAAGGCGGAGACGATCATCGTTCCCACGGCCAACGGCCGGATCTGCCTGAACCACACCTCGGTCGCGAGACCTGCGAAATCCCCTCCGCTTTCGACGCCAGCCATCAACGCGGGGTTGAGAAAAAGGGCCAGTGGAACCAGCACCAGCCAGCCAGTCACAGCGCCACAGAAAAGGATCGCTGCAATCCGCAGACCTACAATGAAGCCGACGCCCATGACCATGGGCGAAGCCTCGGGCGTCGAGAGCAGCACACCTCCGGAATACTCGATCCTGTTCCCTGCAATTTCGATGACCGAGCGGCCGAAATGTACGAATGTCTCCTTCGTATCTTTGATGACCTGAATGCCGTAGCTGTTCTTGATGATCTCCCAAAGGGCAGCGATGCCCATCGCGCAAAATACAAGACCGGCCCCGGTCTGGCCCTTCTGCCCGGCCTTGACAATCTCCGCAGCGGCAACGCTCTCCGGAAACGGCAGCTCGGCCTCGACCACGAGGGTCCGTCGCAGGACAATCACGAACAGTACCCCGAGCACACCGCCGATGCCCATGATCAGGGTGGCGTCGAGGAAGTGGAACTCATCCCAGGCTCCGGTGAGAATGAAGGCAGGAATGGTGAAGATCGCACCTGCCACCAAACTTTCTCCAACCGACGCAGTCGTCCGGGAAAGGTTCTCCTCGAGAATATTGGCCCGGAAGGGCCGCAGCACCGCCATCGCGACCACCGCAGCCGGGAAGGTCGCGGCTACGGTCAGCCCGACCTTCATGCCAAGATACGCGTTGGCGCCACCGAGCACCACAGCCATCACAACGCCGAGCAGCAGCGCCTTGAGCGTCAGCTCCGGCATCGTCGTATCGGAGGGGACAAATGGGCGAAAGTCGTCGTGAGCCATCAGGCCTCCAGCGAGTCAATTGGCGATATTGTAGCGCGGCCCG
>CAZCEX010000046.1:0-14935 GCA_964497785.1 uncultured Thermoanaerobaculia bacterium
GTGGGATCTGAATCCCGACGACATTGAGGCGGTAGTAGAGGTCTTCCCGGAAGCGTCCGCTGCGAGTCTCCTCGCGAAGGTCACGGTTGGTCGCTGCGAGCACGCGCGCGTTGACTTCCAGCTCCCCCTGCCCCCCGACCGGCCGAACGCGGTGGTCCTGAAGCACCCGAAGGAGCCTCACCTGCATCGGCAGAGTGAGTTCGCCAACCTCGTCGAGGAAGATGACGCCGTCTTCGGCCTGGGCGAAGAGGCCGACGTGATCGCGAACCGCGCCCGTGAACGAGCCTTTGGCGTGTCCGAAGAGTTCGGACTCGAGCAGCCCTTCTGGCAGGCCACCGCAGTTGACGCTCAGAAAAGGGCCGGCTGCCGCGGCCGAGCACTGGTGTATTGCACGTGCGACGAGTTCCTTGCCGGTTCCGCTTTCTCCGGTAACGAGCACGGTAGATGGGGTGGCGGCAATCCTCGGAATCAGCTCCATGATCTTTCGCATGGCCGGGCTCGAGCCGATCAGCTCGTAGTTTTCGATCGGCTCCCGATCCGGCTGTGGGGTGAGGAGCTTCCGCAGGATGAGCCGAAGATCATCCATGTTGAATGGTTTGGAGAGATAGTCGGCGGCACCCGCGCGCAGCGCCTCGAGTGCCGTTTGTGGGGTGGTGTGGGCCGTGATGATGATGAAAGGTGGGGGGTTGGGGTAGTAACGCGCCCGTTCGAGAACCTCGAGTCCATTGCCGTCGGGAAGCTTGAGGTCGCACATGACGAGGTCGTAGTCTTGGTTGTCGAGGGCGGCGGTGGCTGTAGACACCCGGTCAGCGGTCTCGACGGTGTAGCCGAGCTCCTCGAGGAAAATAGTCAAGACCTCTCTGATCGACGGTTCATCGTCAATGACAAGGATGCGACGTCCGGTCATCACGAGGCCTCCTCGACGGCGGTCCGCGGGAGCTCGACGGTGACCACGGTCCCACGGCCCGGTGTGCTGTCGATGTGAATGGCGCCGTCATGTTGCTCAACGGCGTTGTACACAACCGCAAGGCCGAGCCCGGTGCCGCCCGGCGTCGCCGTAACGAAAGGTTCGAATGCCCGCAGGCGAACCTCCTCCGTCATTCCGATGCCGTCGTCCGAGAAGGTCATGACAATGGTTCCGGGGCTCTCTTCAAGAGCTACCTTGAAGGTCCCTCCGTCGGGCATGGCATCGAGGGCGTTGCGAGAGAGATTCCAGAACATCTGGCGCAACAGCGGTTCCTCTCCCAAAAGGAGAGATCGTTCTGGGAGGTCGAGTTCGATGGTGTGCTTGGGTCTGATGTACTCCGACCGCCTGACCAGGTCAACACAGTCCTGCACCATGGTGACGAGGTCACCCTCGCGCCGGTTTCCTTGACTGGGGCGTGAGTAGTTCAAGAAGTCGTCGAGGATCGCCGACAGCCTTTTCGATTCGTCGACAAGGATGCTCGAGAGCCGGGTGGTCTTGCCTCCAGGGCCGCCGACAGATGCCAGCATCTGGGCCGAACCTGAAATGCTGGCGAGGGGGTTCTTGATTTCGTGAGCCATTCGCGCCGCCATTTCTCCTACGGCGGCCATGCGTTCCTGGGTGCGTCGCCTCTCGGCGGCAATTTCGACCTCCGACAGATCCTGGAAGTTGACGATGTAGCCTACGAGCTCCCCGACCTCGTCCTCGAGGGGGCCAACGGTGAGGCCAATCCGGAGCCCGGTCATCGCGTGGTGGTCCTCGATTCGCATGGAGGACATCGAACGTGCCCGGGTGAACAACAGGCCCCAGCTGTGCTCACTCAACGGCATGACCTCTTCGAGGGTCTGGGCGTCAAAGCCAGCACTTGCGCCGAGGATTCGTCTCCCCGCCGGGTTGAGGTGCAACACCCCCCCGTCGAGATCGGTGGCAAGGATTCCGGCGGTTACGGACCGGACGACGTGATCCGTTACGGCCGCGAAACGTTGTGAACGCTCACGCTCTTCTTCGAGGTGATGGCGGGCGGTTCGCAGGCTTTCCGCGAGGTAGGAGACCAGGACGGCAACGAGCGCAAAACCGACAACGTGTATCAAGACCTGCGACAGGACGCGCGGCGTCGAGGGCAGGGCCTGGTTTCCCGTGAGGTTGGGTGGGATAGCGAGTACGCCGAAGAACATGAGGTCGACGAGGAGACCGTAGGCAATCGCTGACAGACCCGCGACGATCAGCCCGCCGCCGCGGATTGTGACGGCGCCGGCGACGATCACGGCCAGGTAAAGGAATGAGAAGGGAGAGTACAGCCCGCCTGTGACATATACGAAGGCGGTGACGATGCCGATGTCGCCGAGGAGTTGGATGAAGGTCTGCAGTCCTGGCGGCAGTTGCCAGAGGTAGAGGAAGAGGTAAATGAGGGACAGGCCGTAGGTGAGTAGGATAATCGTGTAAAAGGCCTTCAAGGGAAGGATGAGGAGGGTTGTGGCCTGGATGAGCAGGATGCCGATCAGGAGCGTCGAGATGATGATGATGCGCAGACCGAGCAGGCGCCGGATGCTCTCAGGAGATGGGGACGGGGACGCAATGGGCGGGGCCACAGCCCCGCCCGATTTTGCGTGTGATCTTCCGAACATCAACCGATCTGGCTGATGAGAGTGAACATCGGCAGATACATGGCGACGACGATGACGCCAATGACCACACCGAGAAAGGCGATGATGATGGGCTCGATCAAGGCCATCATTCCTGCGACCGCAGCGTCGACCTCATCTTCGTAGAAGTCCGCGATCTTGGACAGCATCGTATCCATCGCGCCGGTCTGTTCGCCGACCGCGATCATCTGGCACACCATCGGCGGGAACTGCTCGGTACGTGTCAGAGGGTCAGCGAGGTTCTTGCCTTCTTCGACTTCTTTGCGGACCTTTAATACCGCCTCCTCGATGATCGCGTTACCCGATGTCCGGGCCGTGATGTCGAGCGCGTCAAGGATCGCGACGCCCGAGGCCATCAGGGTGCCAAGCGTCCGGCAGAAACGGGCGACGGCGATTTTCCGCAGAAGAATACCGATGGCAGGCAAGCGCAGCATGAGCTTGTCGATCTGGTAACGCCCCTGCTCCGTCTGGTAGTACTGCCTGAGCGCGAAGATCGCGGCGAATATGAGGAGGAAGATGAGCCACCAGAAGCGGCCGATGAAATTCGAGGCCGCGACGACGATTCGGGTGAGAAACGGCAGCTGAGCCCCGAGCCCTTCAAAGAGCGAGGCGAATACCGGAATCACCTTCCACAAGATGACGTAGACGACGATGACCGCGATCGTGATCACGGCGAGAGGGTAGACAAGGGCCGAACGCACCTGGCTCTTGAGCTTGACGGACTTTTCGATGTAGTTGGCAAGACGCTGCAGGATCGTATCGAGAATACCGCCGGCCTCGCCCGCTGCCACCATGTTGACGTACAGGTCGTCGAATGCCTGTGGGTGTCTGCGCATGGACTCGGCGAGCGAGGAACCGCCCTCGACGTCCTGCCGGACCTGCAGGATGACCTTCTGGAATCCTTTGTTCTCTTGCTGTTGGCCGAGGATTTCGAGGCACTGGACGAGCGGCAGGCCAGCATCGATCATGACCGAAAACTGGCGGGTGAAGACGGCGATGTCTTTCGACTTGATACCGCCGCCGAACTTCGGCAGCGCGATCTCCTTGCCCTTCTCCTTGACCGTGGTGATCACGATCTGCTGGCGCCGGAGTGCGGAGATTACGGCCTCTTTGGTATCACCGACAAGGACGCCCGATTGGGCGTTGCCGTTGCGATCGCGACCTTTCCATTCATAACTGGGCATCTCAAGACCTCCGCTTGCCCTTGACCGTGGTTGTGTCGGGGCTTGTATTGGTCACGCCGACACCTCTGTTGATCATCTCCTGAAGCTCGTCCGGGCGCGAGCTGTACGACATGGTCGTCTGGAGAGTGATCTTGCGTTGGTGGTAGAGCGAGGCGAGCGACTGGTTGAACGTCTGCATGCCGTATCGCAGCTGACCCGCCTGCATCATGGAGTAGACCTGATGGATCTTGTCCTCGCGGATGAGGTTTCGGATGGCCGAGTTGGGGATCAGGACCTCGCAAGCGAGCACTCTCCCCTTCCCGCCGGCTCTCGCGAGCAGTGATTGGCAGATGATCCCTTCGAGAACGAAGGACAGCTGGGCCCGAATCTGTGATTGCTGGTGCTCGGGAAAGACATCCACGATGCGGTTGATCGTCTGCGGTGCGGAGTTGGTGTGCAGGGTGGCGAAAGTCAGGTGGCCGGTTTCGGCGATGCGCAGGGCCGACTCGACGGTTTCGAGGTCCCGCATCTCGCCGACGAGCACGACGTCGGGGTCTTCACGCAGGACAGACCGCAGGGCGGCTGGGAACGACAAAGTGTCGGCGTGCAGCTCCCGCTGATTGACCATCGCTTCCTTGTGGCTGTGCAGATACTCGACAGGGTCCTCGATGGTGAGGATGTGCACCCTTCGTTCGCGGTTGATCTTGTCGATCATGGAGGCCAGGGAGGTTGACTTGCCCGACCCCGTCGGGCCCGTGACCAATACCAGCCCCCTCGGCTTCGAACACAGGCTCTCGACGACCTTCGGCAGGCCGAGCTCGCGGAAACCGAGGATCTCGTACGGGATCCTTCGAAAGGCGCCGGCAACGGCGCCACGCTGCTGGTAGATATTGGCCCGGAACCGGGCGAGCCCCTTGATGCCGAACGAGAGGTCGAGTTCGAGATCCTCCTCGAACCGGTGTTTCTGGGCGTCGGTGAGCACGGAGTAGGAGAGCTTCTTGGTATCGACGGCGGTGAGATTGTCCTCGTTCTCGATCGGGTGGAGAATTCCGTCGACCCGAATCAGGGGCGGGGAGTTGGTCGTGATGTGAAGGTCGGTTCCCCCACGATCGACCATGATCTTGAGGAATGTGTGCAGGCTCTTGGCCATAGGCTCTCCCTTTCCTCGCCTCTTCCTCAGAGAACGCTCTCGCGGACGACCTCTTCGATCGAGGTGACGCCGTCCCGGATTTTCTGAAGACCGGAATAACGTAAAGATATCATGCCATCTTCGAGGGCTCTGCGGCGCAGTTCGACGGCTGAAGCACCAGAAAGTATGAGTTCTCGGACGTCATCGGTGATTTTCATCACTTCATAGAGGCCGATTCGGCCTTTGTAGCCGCGCTGATTGCAGGCCTCACACCCGCGTCCTTTGTACAGCTGGATGTTTGGCGCCTCTGCTTCAGAGAACCCGACGTTGAGCAGAGCCTGGATCGGTACGTCCTCCGGTTCTTTGCATTTCTGGCAAACCCGCCGGATCAAACGTTGCGCCGCGATGAGGTTGACCGATGTCGCGACCAGGAAGGGTTCGATGCCCATGTTCATGAGCCGGTTGATGGTCGATGGGGCATCGTTGGTGTGCAGTGTGGACAGGACGAGGTGCCCAGTGAGCGCGGCCTTGATTGCGATCTCGGCTGTCTCGAAGTCTCGAATCTCACCCACGAGGACGATGTTCGGGTCCTGGCGCAAGAAAGCGCGCAGGGCGGACGCGAAGTTCAGGCCGATGCTCTCTTTCATCTGCACCTGGTTGATGCCCGGCAACTGGAACTCGACCGGGTCTTCGGCAGTCATGATATTGGTCTCGGGAGAGTTGATCCGGGAGATGGCCGAGTACAGGGAGTTCGTCTTTCCCGAACCGGTGGGCCCGGTGACGAGGACCATACCGTAGGGTGAGAAGATTGCTTCTTCAAACCATTTCAAGCTCCCCTTCTCGAACCCGAGCTTGGTCATGTCGAGCATCAGGTTTGCCTTGTCGAGCAGGCGAAGGACGACCTTTTCTCCGTGCAGCGTGGGCAGGGTCGAGACGCGGTAGTCGAGCTCCTTGGGTCTGCCCTGGATCTTCATCTTGAGCCTGATGCGCCCGTCCTGAGGAAGACGCTTCTCGGCGATGTCGAGCTTTGCAAGGATCTTGATGCGGGAGGTGATCGCGTCCTTGAGCTTCAGGGGAGGGTTCATGATCTCGTACAGGACGCCGTCGATCCTGAACCGGACCCTGAAGCTGCGTTCATAAGGCTCGATGTGAATATCGGAGGCGCCGCGCTTGAGGGCGTCGGTGAGGATGATGTTGACGAGCCGGACCACCGGCGCCTCGTCGGCCGAAGCCTCGAGGTCGGCGACGTCGACCTCCTCGTCCTCGTCGAGTACCTCGAGCGACGCTTCGTCGACGGTGGACAGGTCGTCCATGACCTTCTTGAGCTCGAGGGCATGGGTTGTTCCGAAGTACCGGTCGATGGACTCTCGGAGGGCTTCTTCGGAGGCGACGACGGGTTCGACCCGGTAGCCCGTGATGAAAGTGATGTCGTCCATTGCGAAGACATTGGTCGGGTCGGACATCGCCACGGTCAGGGTCGCGCCGGTCTTCGACACGGGGATGAAGTGGTACTTGCGGGCGACATCAGCGGGGATGAGCCTGATGATCGACTCTTCGATGTCGAAGTGACGAAGGTTGATAGAGGGCACCCCGAACTGCTGGGACAGGCAGTCGAGGATATCTTCTTCGCTGACGTGCCCCAGGCGAATCAGGTGTTCGCCGATACGACCACCGCTTTGTTTCTGGTCCTCGAGGGCTTCGTTCAGCTGCTCTTGGCTGATGAGCTGTGCTTTGAGGAGGAGTTCACCAATTTTTAGGGGCATGTACCCACCATCCGTTCACGATTGATGACCCAAATTGTAACATCAGCGGCAGCAAACACATGGTGACATTCCTCATTCCGGGGAGAGAAGTTTCAGACCGGCAGCGACGATCTCGGAGGCGGTCGGATTTCGGTTGCGGTGGGCTCGCGCTGAGTTCGGGATGACACGCGGTGGCAGCGAGGCGGCTGATACAATGGCCGTTGAGGGGCCCAGTGGGCCGTTGCGCCGCCAGTCCGTGGCGAGGAATACGCCGACGGTTGGGGTCCCCAGGCTCGCGGCGAGGTGAACCGGACCGGTATCGCCGCCGATGACGAGCTTCGCATTGCCGAGCAGAATCGTCAGCTGAGCGAGGTCGGTGGCCGGCGCCAGGGTCGCTGCTCCCCCGGACCCGCCGACCACGGCCTCGGCTCGGTCGTGCTCCCCTGGGCCCCAGGCGACTAACGAGTGCAGACCGCTCGCTGCAAGACCCATTGCCACCGCAACGAGTGTGTCGGTATCCATCACCTTCATGGCATTGCCCGCTCCAGGTAGGAGAACGGCGTAGTCCCCTTCGGGCTCGAAGATGGGGGGTTGGGCACGGCACTGCTCGAGGAGCCATGAACCGTCCGGGACCGGGGGCGTTTCCGGTGCGCTTTGCCCGATCGCGGCGGCCAGGGCCAGGTTGGTCGCGACGACGTGCGGGTCCAAGGACGATCCAGGAAGGGTCTCGTTATAAGCGAAGCCAGCGACAAGCTCACGGCGCCACGGTCTCTTGAGGCCTATTCTGGTATCTGCCTGGGTCGTTCTTGTGACCCACGCTGATTTCAGCGTGCCCTGGGTGTCAAGGGCGATATCGGCGCGGATGGCGCGCAATCGTGAGCGCACGGAGGCGGTCTCGGTCCGCGTACGAACGGAAAATGGCGACCGTCTCCACCGGCGTGTCGATACGATGACGATGTGGTCGACAGCGGGATGGCCTTCGACGAGGATGCGGAGCGGTTCCTCGACGACCCAGGTGAGCTGAAGGTCGGGCCGGGCGTTCTTCAGTGCGACGGCGAGTGGCCAGGTGTGGACGATATCGCCGAGGGCGGAGAGTCGAACCAGAACCAGTCGCATCACTCGGCGCCGAAACGTTCCAGGATGATGCCGATGAGATCGGTTGTGGCGTGGTCTTTGGGATCACCGCAGATAACGGTTCGGCCTCCGTAGGCGGCAACGATCTCCCGCTCCGGCACCGTGGCCACCGTGTAGTCGGTTCCCTTGGCGTGGACCTCGGGCCTGAGTCGGTCGAGGATCGGAGCCACGGTCTGGCTGTCGAACAGGACGATGAGGTCAACCATGGACAGGTGTGACAGGAGCTCCACTCGCTCGATCTCGGGGATGATCGGGCGCAGTAGACCTTTGGATCGGCGAACCGAAACATCGCTGTTGACGGCGACAACCAGACGATCGGCACAGCTGCGGGCGCCGGCGAGATAGCGCAGATGACCGACGTGGAGGATGTCGAACGCGCCATTGGCGAGCACGATTTCCAGCCCCTGCTGCCTCCACGCAGAGCATATTTCTGCGGTTGCTTCCAGTGACTGCAGCTTGGCCTGAGGCTCGGCGCCGGGAAGCCCTTGATCGCCGGAAAAAGAAAACGACGGCTTCACGTGTGCACCCGCCGCTGGAGTGTCAGCACGGCGTCGCGAAGCTCTTGCGCCGAGACCGTGGCCGTGCCGAGCTTCATCACGACCAGTCCGCCCGCGATGTTGGCCAGGGTGGCAGCTTCAAAGGGGTTCGCGCCGGCGGCGAGGCTGGCGACCAGCGTGGCCAGAACCGTGTCACCGGCGCCGGTCACGTCTGCGACCTCGTCAGTGCCGAAGACCGGGATGGTCACCGGGTCCTTTTCGGACTCGACGAGGGTCATGCCGCGGTTTCCGCGCGTAGCGAGAATGAAGTGGGCATCCAGAGCCTTTCGAAGGCCTTCGGCGGCGTCGGCCACTTCTTCATCGCTGTCGAGATGCCGGCCGGCCCATGCCTGGAGCTCCTGCAGATTCGGTGTCGCGCCGTGGATTCCGGAGAAGCTGCCGACCCGGTAGCGCGAGTCCAGGCAAGCCCAGGAACCGAAACGGGCTGCTGATCGTGAGCTGGCCAGGATGTCTGGGATGACCGTGCCGTATCCGTAATCCGAGACCGCCAGTGCGCTGGCCATTCTGAGGGCCTCGATGAGTCGGCTCTTGAGGGTCTTGACCCATGATCCGTCCCCGGGAAGCTCGTCCTCGATATCGTAGCGGGCGACCTGGTGTTTCAGGGACGAGGGGCCGCCGCCGAGAATACGCACCTTGGTCGGCGTTCTGTACCCGGCAACCGTTACCAGGTGAGAGGTGTCGATATCGAGGGCGGCAAGCGCCGTGCAGAGTGCGTGGCCCGGCTCGTCATCACCGACGACCCCGACCGGAATGACCGCCGCACCGAGAGCGGCCAGGTTTGCGAGTGCGTTGGCGCCGCCGCCGGGCACGTCCACCTGCTGCTCGTGGCGCAGGATGATCACCGGGGCTTCGCGGGAGATGCGTTTCGGGGTACCGAGGATGAAGCGATCGAGTACGAGGTCTCCGAAGAGCGCGACGGTTGAGCCGGGCAAGGCATCGATGATTTCCAGCAGACGGTCGGGGTCAGTCATCGGCAGAAGTGTAACGTATGCTTTTATTGTTATGATCATTGTCCGATGACGACTGACTATGACCTTGCCCCCCTCGCCCGCTGGGATGGACTGCATCTCGTGCTTCACCTTCCCGCGGTGGAGGCCTTGGTTCGTGATCTGCTGAAGGATGTGGAGTCGCTGTCGGACCCACGATTGAGCGGCTGCGGAGATACCATCAGGCTGTCGGCCACTCTGAGGGTGAAGGGCCTCGCCTCGAGGGTCGAGGTCGAGCTGCGCGAGATCCGTGTGCGAATGCGGCGTTTCGGGTTCCGGATTGGTCGAGTTCGCTTGCTGTGGGGCGTGCGCGTGCCTCGTGCGCTCGTTGAAACGGCCCTGTCACGGGCGGCGCCTGACCTCATCACGGTCATTCGCGGAACGGGAATCGGGGTGGTCGACCTGCGCCAGTGGATACCCCCGGGAATCGACCTCAAGGTCGTTGCTCTCCAGGTCGCTGGCGAGCGGATTCACCTCTGGTTCGGGCCGGGGTCGATGGCCGCATGGCCGACCGCGAAACGACCGGCTCTGGGGCCAGGAGATCAAGAGCGTGGAGTTCTGCCGGACGGTGCTTGACACCCGGGGGGTGCTCGGGTAGAGTCTTGCTCCCCTGCGCCTGCTGGGGTTGACTTCTGTGAGGAATCGATGATGCGAACATACGTACCGAAGGCGGATGAGATTACGCGCGATTGGCTGGTGGTCGATGCATCCAACCAGGTGTTGGGGCGTTTGGCCACCGAGATCGCGACCTTGCTCCGCGGCAAGCACAAACCCGAGTTCACGCCCCACCTCGATGTCGGTGACTTCGTAGTCGTCGTCAACGCGAAGCGGGTCGCGGTCACGGGCCGCAAGCTCGAGGACAAAATCTACTACCGGCACTCGGGTCACCCGGGTGGGATCAAATCGGAGACCCTTCGGGAGCGGCTCGAGAAATACCCGGAGCGGGGAATTCGAGCGGCCGTGTGGGGCATGCTGCCGAAGAATCGGCTTGGCCGCCATCTGCTGCGCAAGCTCAAGGTGTACGCCGGGCCGGACCATCCGCATGAGGCCCAGCAGCCGAAAACAATCTCTGTGTGATGTCGATAGGGGGACATCGTGGCTGATATTCAGTATTACGGTACCGGGCGCCGCAAGACCGCGGTGGCTCGCGTTTATCTACGACCTGGCAGCGGTGAGATAACGGTTAACAAAAGGTCGTTCGACGACTTTTTCCCAAACCGGTTGCTCAAGATGGTGATCCGCCAGCCTTTGTTGATGACCGAGACCCAGGAAAAATTCGACATCCTGGTCAACGTCAAGGGTGGGGGTTCTTCCGGTCAGGCCGGCGCCATCCGACACGGCATTTCGCGGGCCCTGCTCGAGTACAACGGCGAGTTCCGGCCGAAGCTGAAGGCCTCGAGCTTCTTGACTCGGGACGCCCGTAAGGTCGAACGCAAGAAGCCCGGTCAGCCGAAGGCGCGTAAGCGCTTCCAGTTCTCGAAGCGGTAAGGGAGAGAAACGTGGCGACGATCCAGATGAAGGAACTGCTCGAAGCGGGTGTGCATTTTGGCCACCAGACCCGGCGTTGGAATCCGAAGATGAAGCCATTCATTTTCGGCAAGCGCAACGGCATCCATATCGTGGACCTGCAGAAGACTCTGCGGCACTTCGAGGAAGCCGCCGAGTTCGTGCGCGACCTGGCTGCCAACGGTCGCAACGTCTTGTTCGTGGGCACCAAGCGGCAGGCCCAGGACACGATTCGCGAAGAAGCCACCCGCTGCGGGATGTTCTACATGAACCACCGCTGGCTCGGTGGAACGATGACGAACTTCGATACGATCAAGAAGTCGATCCGCCGTTTCAAGGAGATCGAGACCATCCTGAGTAACGAAGAATCGCATCTGACGAAGAAAGAGCGGATCGGTCTCGAGCGCCAGCGAAAAAAGATGGACAGGGCGATCGGTGGCATCAAGGACATGGAGGGGCTCCCCGAGGCTCTTTTCGTGATCGATACGGTGCATGAGCACATCGCCATCAAAGAGGCCAATCGTCTCGGGATCCCGGTGGTCGCGGTTGTCGACACCAATTGTGATCCCGAGGAGGTCGACTTCCCGATCCCCGGCAACGACGATGCTATTCGCGCCATCCGGTTGTTCACTTCGCGCATCGCCGACAACGTTCTCGAAGGCCTGAACCTGGTGGACCAGCGCTTCGTCGGTGACGAAGAAACAGCACTGGTCGAAGGGGCCGAGGCAGCTGTTGTCGAGGCCGGAGAGGTCATCGAGGCGGCAGAGGCAGAGGCTGTGGCCGTCGAAGTGGCGGAAGCAGTAGAAGCCGTGGCCGAGGTCGTCGAAGAAGTTGCGGTGGAGCCGGAAGAGGAGACGCCTGCGGCCGTTGAAGCTGCACCGGAGACGGTGGAGGAAGCAGCGCCTGCTGCCGATGCTGAAGGCGAAACTGAGGAGAAACCGGCAACGGCCTGATGCCGGCGTGATCTGAGTTTTTACCGGGCCAGGCGCCACAAGCTCCTGGCCCGATTTTTCCAAGGGGTGACGACATGAATATTACGGCAGCTGCGGTGAAAGAACTGCGCGAGCGCACCGGCGCCGGCATGATGGATTGCAAGAACGCCTTGAAAGAGGTTGGTGGCGACATGGAGGAGGCGATCAAGCACCTCCGGACCAAAGGACTCGCGGCAGCTGCCAAGAAAGCACACCGAACTGCCGATGAGGGCATGGTTGCAATCGTTGGAGATACCCGAAAAAAGGCCATCTTGGAGCTCAACTGTGAGACCGAACCGGTATGCAAACTCCCCGACTTTCGGGAGTTCGCCACCGCGCTCGCGAACCAGGTGCTCGCTAATGACGTGGCCTCGGTCGATGAGCTCAAGGGCCAGGCCTTCGCTGCTGATCCCGGACACACGGTCGAGGAGGCCGTGTCGTTGAAGGTCGCCACGATCGGCGAGAACATAGTGCTCAACAGGTGCGTTTCGATCACCGCCGACGGCGACGACCAACTCGGGTCGTACGTGCATATGGGTGGTCGAATGGGTGTTGTGGTCGAAGGAACGTCGACTGTGAGCGATGAGGCCCTGCACGACGTCGCCCTCCACATCGCGGCCACGTCGCCGCGGTACGTGTCCCGCGATGAGGTGACCGACGAGCTGCTCGCAACCGAGAAAGAGATCGCACTCAAGCAGGCGATGGAGCAGGGCAAGCCGGAGCACATTGCGGAGAAGATCGTGAAAGGCAAGATGGAGAAGTTTTTCGAGCAGGAGGTCCTGCTCGAGCAGCCCTTTGCGAAGGACAGTTCAATGTCTGTTGGGGAGTACCTCAAGAAGGCGTGCGGCCCAGAAGCGACGATCATTCGATTCGTTCGCTACAAGCTCGGAGAAGGGGCGGCCTGAGGTTTCGAGCTTCGAAATGGTGTGAGCGTCAAGTCCGCCTTCGAGGCGGGCTTTTTTTTGCTCGAGTACAATCGCGTTGATGTTTTTTTGCACGCGGGAATGGTGGCGAAATGTCGCAGATGACCCCCAGATTTCACAGGATCCTCGTCAAGCTGTCGGGCGAAGCATTGATGGGAGATCAGGCGTTCGGTATCGCACCCGCCGTTGTCAGTACCATCGCCGAGGAGCTGGCCCTGGTCCACGAGCTCGGCGTGCAGATTGCGGCTGTGGTCGGCGGTGGCAATATCATCCGCGGTGTGTCCGCCGAGGAGCAGGGTATCGACAGGGTCACTGGTGACCACATGGGCATGCTTGGCACCATCATCAACGCCCTCGCTCTGTGCTCGGCCCTCGAGCAGCGGGGAATCCCGACCAGGGTACAGACTGCGATCTCGATGCACGAGGTGGCGGAACCCTTCATTCGTCGGCGTGCGGAACGGCACCTCGAGAAGGGTCGGATCGTCATTTTTGCCGGCGGCACGGGCAACCCATATTTCACGACCGACTCGGCCGCCGCACTCAGGGCCAATGAAATCCAGGCCGAGGTTCTGCTCAAGGCAACCAAGGTCGACGGCATCTACACCGCCGACCCGGTCACGAACCCCGATGCGGAGCTCCTGGCCCGAGTGTCATACGACGAGGTGCTGCGCAGGGGACTCAAGGTGATGGACGCCGCCGCCATCTCTTTGTGCATGGAAAACGATATGCCGATCCGGATCTTCAACATTCGTGAAGCTGGTATTCTAAAAGATATCATTCTGGGACAGGACGTGGGGTCCTTGGTCGAATGAGGAGGAAACATGAACGAGGTGTTGAAGGACGTTGAAAATCGAATGAACGGAGCCGTCTCGGCATTCAAGAATGATCTCTCCAGACTTCGGACTGGGAGGGCCTCCTTGAATCTGCTCGACGGCATCATGGTCGACTACTACGGAAGCCCGACGCCGCTCAATCAGGTGGCGTCGCTTTCGGTGCCGGATTCGACCACACTTCAGGTATCGCCGTGGGAGGCGAGCGTTCTGGCCAACGTCGAAAAGGCCATCTTGAAATCGAACCTCGGCCTGACGCCGAATAGTGACGGCAAGGTCATCCGTCTGAATATCCCGCAGCTCACAGAGGAGCGCCGCAAGGAGATCGTGAAGTTGGCCCACGTGAATGCCGAGAACGCACGCAACGCCATTCGGCAGGTGCGTCGGGACGGCAACGAATCGATCAAGAAGATGGAGCATGAGAAGCTGATCTCCGAAGACCAGATGCATGACGGTCAGAGCGACGTTCAGAAGCTGACCGACTCCTACGTGGCGAAGGTCAATGATGTGCTCTCACATAAGGAAAAGGAGATCATGGAGGTCTGACGAACTCCATGACCCCTGTATCGAGTGGCATTTTCTGAGCCCTTGACGAGACCAGCTGTGACACTCTCTCTCATCTGTGTCGCGGGAGGCCGGGGCGTGCGTTTCGGGGGCGACAAGCTCGCCGAACGGCTCGGTGCTTCGACCGTTCTCGAGTGCTCGCTGCGTCGTCTGCACGAGGCATTTCCCGAAGCGCCGCTCCTCGTGGTCGTTGGCCGTGAGCGACTCGATTTCTGGCGGCGTGAGCTGCTGACCGGCTATCCCGACATCATTGTTGTCGCCGGCGGCGCCCGGCGACAAGACTCAGTGCGTTATGGTGTTTCGGCCGTGCCAGCCGACTGCACTACGGTTCTCATCCACGACGGCGCCCGACCGCTGGTACATGTTGATGACGTGCGGGCCGTGGTCGACGGCCTTGGTGACGCTTCCGGGGCGATCCTGTGTAGCCAGGTTGCGGACACGGTAAAAAAGGCGGCCCCGGATGGCACCGTGGCATCGACGATCCCGCGCGCCGAGCTTCGTCTGGCCCTCACGCCACAGGTCTTTCGGCGAGCCGCGCTCGAGCGGGTGTGGAGCGAAGGTGATTTTGACCGCGAGTGGACGGATGAGTCGGCAATGGTCGAGGCGCGGGGCCTCTCCGTTCGGCTGGTGATGGCTCGACATGCAAACCCCAAGCTGACCACCACTGCGGACCTCGCCGTTCTCGAAGCACTGCACGCTCATAGGAGGGTGCAGTGCATAGAGGGTGGATGAATTTCGGTGGGTCGTTTGAGGCCATTTTTCGGCGGGTTTGCAGGTTCATACTGGTGGTATGGGCCAAGAATACGCCGGAAAATGGGCCAAA
>CAZCEX010000047.1:0-14720 GCA_964497785.1 uncultured Thermoanaerobaculia bacterium
CCGTGTGATCTGGATGTGAGGCGATTTGCTGCTTGCCGACCGGAACGAGGTCGGAGTTGACGATCAGGATGTCGGCAGCCATCAAAACCGGGTAGGCGAAGAGCCCGTGGTTCGGCACAACTCCCTGGGCCACCTTGTCCTTGAAGGAGTGGCAGCGCTGCAGGAGCCCGAGCGAGGTTACGGTCGACAGATACCAGCTCAGCTCGGTGACCTCGGGGATGTCAGACTGCCGATAAAGCACGCTGCGACTCGGGTCGAGCCCGAACGCCAAGAAGGCTGCCGCAAGGTCTTCCACCAATTCGCGCAGACGCGACGCGTCCTGCACCGTCGTCAACGCGTGATAGTCAGCGAGGAAGTAATAACAGTCGTTATCCGGATTCTCCTGCAGGTCGATGAACTGCCGGATCGCGCCGAAGTAGTTCCCAATATGGAGAATCCCTGAGGGTTGCACGCCTGAAAGCACTCGCATCTTTCACCTCGCAGCCGGGGATCTTAGCAAAGCCTGGTACAGACAGGGCATGGGGTGGTGGCCAGACCAAGATCCTCTGGCTATTACACCCATGTCCTGTCAGTCCCAGGCTCTGACGCGCTGCGCGCGTTTGGGAGCGGTTTTTGCCATTCAGCGTTTGGGCGCGATTTCCATACCCTTTTCAACCAGGACCATCGGGGGCGGCACGGTCATCACCACGACGTGGAGGCCTCTCGACGCGGGATGCTCGAAAGATGGTCCCTTCCCTTCCTGCTGTGAGGATTGTTGATTCATCGCCTGCAACACAATTCCCAAAAAAACCGAAGGGATTGACGTCGACATCCCAGTTAATTCCATCCCTGCTTGTCAGGAGATACAATCCACCCGCCACGAAGCGGTCGCCCGTCCAGGTGATGTCAGAGGCGAATGGGGTCTCCCGGCCCAAATCACTGACCTTCCACGTGATTCCGTCGGCTGAGCTGACAATGATGGCGGCGGTATTAGTGGCGCCGACACCCACGGTGCGGTCGCCATTTGACTCAAAACTGCGAATTTGTACCGGAAGGCCGATTTCTTGAGGAAACCACGCCACACCGTCGAAGCTCCCAAGAAGGACCCCGTCCTTGAGGTAGGAGGCGACCAGGAACCGCTCTCCCGTCCAGACGACGGTCGTGAAGTCGTGACCACGTTCAGGAAACTCCTGGAGGACCCAATCGCCATCGTCCCTTTTGGATAGGATCACCGGAGCCTGCGGGTCGTCGTAGGAAGAGCCCACTACGACGACAGCCCTCGGCGATACCGCCACATCGGCGAACTGTCCCCAAACGGCGAAGTCACTTCCAGAAAGAACCACTTCCCACTGCTCACCATTCGTACTCCTCGCGACCTCCGGTCCACCTGGAGATCCATCCCAATAACGGGTAGCCCAGAACGCACCTTCGGCCCAACGTACCGTCGACCAATACATCAACGGTTCTTCGGCTGTGGACCACTCCCCCCCGTCATCACTCAGGCCCAGAATACCCGGGGCAACAGCGACGAAGATGTCCGATCCCCGAGCGATGTCGTTGATGCTTTCGTTGCCGAGGTCGAATGTTCGTTGGTTGATCTGATTCCAGGTGATGGCATCGCGACTGGTTGTGATCAGCCCATATTGACCGACGACGATCAAGGTCTCCTTGAACCACCCCGTTCCGAATCCCTGGTTCCGATCTCCGCTGTTGTACACAGTCCAGTAGACCCCGCCATTGCTCAAGGCAAACAACCCGTTTCCGCCAGTCGATGAAAACCCGCCGTTGCCGAACGAAATTTCGGTCAATCCCCAGGCCCCTGGGTCGAATGGTACCGATGTCCAGTCGCGACCGTCATCGCTGACCATGATGACGTGGAATGGATGATTCTCGGGGGTTCCGACGACAACAAAAACGCCGTTGCCCCACGCGATGCTCCTGTAGAAAAAGTAAGGGACATCAACTCCATCCAGCGGTTGCCATTCCCGACCGTCCTCGCTGATAAAGATAAAGGCAAAAGGAAGGTGGAAGGATTCGCTGCCGACGGCGACAAAGAACTCACCGTTCCAGGCTACGTCCGTTAGATAGAGTTCCTGAGAATTCGACGGTCGGTATTCAACCCAGCTCTCTCCATCTACGCTGAGGTAAGTGGTCCCATACAGTCCGAAAGCGATGGTCTCAGTGCCGGTCCAGATGACTGTCCGTATTTCATCGTTGACCTGAATGAGGGCTTCGGTCCATGCGGAGCCATCCGAGCTCGTCAAGATGACTCCGTCCCCCACGGCGATGAATTGATCACCTGCCCAGACAACGTCGTACAACGCCTTCCACTGTATTGGAACCTGGGCCCTCCAACGAACCCCGTCGTCACTGACTACGATGGCGCCACTCCAGCCAACTGCGACAACCGTGTCGTGGTTCGATGCAACGGCATATAGCTGTTGTCCTTGGGGACTGGGCTCAATCCACTCCCAGTCGGTCCATTCTCCGGGAAATGCCTGCGTCGGGACCACGGTGAACAAAATGACAAGGGCGAAGACACGAATATTGATCATGGCTCTTCCGACTATACCTCGTTTTAGGATCGCACGAAGTCTTTTATTCAGAATATTTGAAGCCCAAAGAAAATTGTCCATTACCCTTTGCGGCCTTCGCGTCTTCGCGGTTCAAACTGTGCTCTTCCGGATCATGATTCAACTCATTAAACCGGAAGCGAGGATCCGCTTCACGAGCCCGGGCCCTTCGTAGACCAGGCCGGTGTAGACCTGGACCAGGGAGGCGCCGGCGTCGATCTTTGCCTTGGCATCCTCCGGGCTCATGATGCCGCCGACGCCGATTACGGGCAGGGCGCCCTGCAGGCGTTCGACGATGCGAACCAGAATCTCGGCCGACAGGTCGGTGAGCGCCGCACCGCTGAGACCGCCCGTCTCGGCGGCTTGCGGGTGGCTCTCCACCCCGATCCGCCCGATGGTCGTATTGGTGGCGATGATGCCGTCGAGGCCTGCCTCGACGATCACGTCGACCGCCGTCTCGAGCTGGCCGGCCTCGAAATCGGGGGCAAGCTTGACGAGCACCGGCACCCTGCGGCCGAGGTCGTTTTCGAGCTCGGACTTGCAGGTCGCAAGACCTCTGAGCAGGCCGCTCAGAAAACCCCGCTCCTGGAGGCGTCGCAGACCCGGGGTATTCGGGGACGAGATGTTCACCGCGAGGTAGTCGGCGATCGGCGCGAAGACCCGCATGAGGCTCGTGTAATCGTCAACCGCATCCTCGAGCTCGGTATCCTTCTGCTTGCCGATGTTGGCGCCCAGGATCAAACCGTCTGGCCGTGGCCCCGCCAGCCTTTTGGCCACGTAGTCGGCGCCTCTGCCGGGGAAGCCCATGCGATTGACGAGCGATCGGTTTTCAGGCAGACGAAATACCCGTGGCCGCGGGTTGCCATCCTGAGGCTCGGGTGTGACCGTACCGACCTCGATATGCCCGAAACCCAAAGCGCTGAGCCCACGCCACCCCTCCCCGTCCTTGTCGTACCCGGCGGCGAGACCGACTCGATTGGCAAAACGGAGCCCGAACAGCTCGACAGGCTCGGCGTTCGGTGCACGAAACGCGGACGCGAGGGCCGCTCTGAGGGGTGGGATGGCCCCGGCCCTGGCGATGGCCCCGAGGGCCACACCATGGGCCCGTTCGGGGTCCAGGTGAAACAGCAACGATCGGCTTATCGAATACAGCACGGGTCACTCCATGCGGAAGTAGGTAGGAGACGGTCCGAGCACGACGTCGCGCCCGGAACCGACGGCCAGTGGTTTCCCGCCGCGATCGACGGCACTCAACGGGACGAAGGGAAGCGTAGCTTCGACGCCCGAGTCTAGAGACCACCCGACGACGATCCGTGCTTCCTGACGTTGGAACTGCCACAAGTAGGCGCCATCGGGCGAGACTGCAGGCCCTGTCGATGACGCTCCGTCGAGCTCGGCGACCAAGGTCTTCAGAGCGTCGTAAGAAGGCCTGCGCCGAATGACTCCATCCGGTTCGATCGTGGCGAGTCCATAGCCCCTCGCGAGGAGACGCCACCAGTAGACTCGATCGACGAGGCCCGTGCCCAGACTCTGTACGTAGTATCGGGTGAGGTAAGCGGCCTGGGTTTCTTCATTCACTGAAACAGCCCGGCCGGCCGGCGAGTGCGGACCTTCCCACAAGGGCCAATTGACCTCGGTGATCCATGATTGTGCGGCCGACCGCCCCGAAACGTCACAAATGGCGCGCAGAAGCATGATCTTGCCCATGGTGTCGAGGCCGAGCTGCTGGTTTTCCGGCGCCCCTCGGCGATCGACGTAGAGCAGACTGGCAACCGCTTCAAAATCGAGGTCCGCTCGTCGGAGGTAAACCAGCGTGGACTGAAACTCAAAGTCGATGACCCCCGGACCGGAGATTCGGATTCCAGGGAAACGGTCCAGAGCCGCAACAGCCTCGTGGTACAGCCTCACATACTCGCGCGAGGTCCAGACTCCCCACTTCGAACGATTGACCGCATGCCCAATGACAAAGTCTTTCGAGTAGGGCGAAAACCTCTCGCCGAGCTCTTCGACAGACGCACGCCACCGTGGGAGATCGCGGACGAGCTCCCGGTTCTGCGGGACACTGAAAACCAGATCGACGCCTTTTTCGACCAGGGCCGCGGCGAGACGTTCTTCATCGTCGTGGCCTCCGGCCCACGGGTGGAGCCGGAGAAGGACATGTTGAACGCCGGTATCAAGAACAGCCTCGAAATGAGCTTCCGGGTTGTCCGGAAAGGGCCGCACCGCCAGGCCGATGCCCTTGAACGGCACGGGCTTAGAAAAAAGTCCCCTTTTGATCTGTCCGAACCGCCTCCAGACTGCCGGAAGCGACGCCGCGACCGATGCAAAATCCCTGATGTGGGCCGGCCCATCCGCCAGCCTGATGCGCGTTTTCTGCCATTTCGAGGCGTGCTGGTGTGGTTGATCGGACAATACATCCCAGACGACCTGGTCGCGGAGGGCCGCCTCGGGTGGTGCATTGGGTATGTGGGCGTGATGGGTACCGCCGGCCGGCAGGTTTGTATTTTTGCCCCGGCCGCGGATGGCATTCTTGACCTGGTGCTTGAGGATGTTGCTTCGCACCGACGCGGTGTAGAGCCACCACCGCGGAGACCAACGCGGCGGTATCTTGCCCCAGTAGCCGGTGAGGAAAGCCTGCCGGTGCTCTCGCTCGAGGACCGGAAGTCGGCAGATGTCGCGAGACCGCCGCCAGATCCCGAGCCTGACTCCTACCCGCGCCCGATTGCAATCGACGAGCACGAGCTGCAATTCCAACGAGTCTTTCGGGTGGGCCAAGATATTGCCGAGCGAAAGATCGCGATACCAGATTCCGGCGTCGTGGAGCGCCCGGGCCAGGGCCCCCAGTCTTCGAAGGAATTCGAGATGGTCGACATCGGGAAAGTAACCGGCATCAGCCTCGCCGTTGAGATGGCGAAAGAACTGCCGAATCTCGTACGCTGGCTCGAGCAAGGCTGTAACGAGGTACGAGCTCCCTTCGGCCTCGTTGGACTCGGCCAACAGGATCGGCTCAGGGGTCTGGAATCCGGCGTCTATCAGTGCCTTGGTGGCACGCCATGCTCGCGTCGCCTTGCTGCCACGGAGACGCCTGTCGAGGCGGCGACGCCAACCCTGATTTCGAAACTGCTTCACGACCACCGGCCGCAACCCTTCGGGTGTTTCCAAGGCAGCTTCGTAAAGGTAGTTCCGTCCCCAGTACACGGTGCGCACAGCGGACGCAGGATCGAGGACAGACCTGGCGGCCCGCTCGAACTCGAGCCCCACCAACCTGGCGCTCACCTCTCCAACCATGTCGTGCCAGGCAAACGGCACCAGGTCGAGCTCGCCCCGGTTGTCGCCGCTACCCTCCATAATGCGTATCCCCAAAAACCAGGTCTCTGCCCGCCGCGGGGGCGTGAAGCTGAACCGCAAAGGCGTAAAGGACGCGAATACAGGACAGAAAGTCTCCAAGGCATGAACCTTTGCGCTCTTTGCGCCTTTGCGGTTCAATTGCCCAATATCGGCTCCAACCCCTCATTCGCCATCAACCTGACTCAAAAACATCGGCTTGGCCGGCACCGTTCAATCCGTCATCAACTCGCCGACGACATCGGCAGCCTGGTTCAGCGCTTCGTCCAGCCTGCTCGCATCGGGACCACCTGCCTGAGCGAGGTTGGGGCGCCCGCCTCCCCGGCCCCCGACCACGGTCGCCAGCCGTTTGATGATATCCCCGGCACGAATCCGGTCTGTGAGATCGTCGGTGACCGCCGTCAGCAGGGTAGCTTTGCCATCCGACTCCATACCGAGAACGACGATTCCGGAACCGAGCCGCTGGCGCAGGGTGTCGGCGAGGTTTCGCAGCCCGGACGTTTCCATCTCAGGGACCCGCCGCGCCAAAACCGGAACACCCTTGACCTCGGCCCGGTTCTCCTCGGAATCGCTGCCACCGGTTGCGAGCTTGTGCTTGAGCGCCCGCACCTCATCCTCGAGATCCGAAAGCTTTCGGTCCCGCTTGGCCAGCAGCTCTGAGAGTCCTTCGAACGACGTCTGGTACCGGGCCGCCAGCTCGGCCGCGAGGCGCGAACGCTCTTGAATGTGCTCGACCGCCCCACTCCCGGTCAGGGCTTCGATCCGGCGGACTCCAGCTGCGACTCCCCTTTCCGACAGCAGGACGAACGGGCCGATGTCCCCGGTTCGGCGCACGTGACAGCCGCCGCAGAGTTCCCGCGACACTTTCCCGTCCCCGACCGTCACGACTCGGACCGTATCACCGTACTTCTCTCCGAACAGGGCCATCGCACCGATTTCTTGTGCCGCCGCAATGCCCATGTATTGCTTCGACACCGTTTCATTACGCACGATCTCGTGATTGACGCGACGCTCGATCTCCTCGAGCTGGGCCGGCTCGACCGGGCGCCCCCAGTGGAAGTCGAAACGAAGGCGCCCAGGCTCGACCAGCGAACCGGCCTGCTGTGCAGCCTCCCCCAGCACACCACGGAGAGCAGCGTGCATCAGGTGGGTCGCAGTGTGGTTGCGTTGTGTCGCGGCCCTCGCCGACTCGGTGACCTCGCCGGTGACTGCCGCGCCGACCTCCAGTCGCCCTTCTTCGATCGTCAGATGGTGCACGATGAGACCTTCAATGGGCTTCTGGGTGTCCGTCACCAACGCCCTGCCGCCTTGCCAAGAGAAATGGCCCTGGTCCCCGATCTGGCCTCCTGATTCGGGGTAGAAGGGTGTCGTATCCACGACCACCTCCCCCTGCGCCCCGGCCTCAAGGGCGCCTACCTCTCCGCTCTCGTCGAGCAGGGCGAGCACGACGCCGTCGAGCCGCAAGCGGTCGTAGCCGTCGAACGCTGAAGTCAGCCGCCGCTCGGCAAGATTCTCGTACTCCGCCCGCAGGCGCGTTCTGAGCTCACCCTCCCACGACGCCTGGCCTCGGGATCTTTCCTCCTCGAGGGCCTGGTCGAAACCGGGCCGATCGAGGGTCAGCCCCTCTTCCTGGGCGAACTCCTCGAGCAGATCAACTGGAATGCCATGCGTTTGATAAAGGTCGAAAGCCAATCGGCCCGGCACTTTCGTTTCACCACCGCGTTTGAGGCGATTGAGCTCTCTCTGGGCCACGTCTGTGCCCGAGTTCAAGGTCCGTGCGAACTGCTCTTCCTCTTGCTGTAGGCGGGCAACCACGATCTCGTAGCGCTCGCGCAGCTCCGGATAGACATCCTCCATCGCCTCGACAACGGTTGGAACCAAGGTGTGAAGGAAAGCTCCGTCCAGGCCCAACTGGCGTCCGTAGCGAAGGGCACGACGGATGATTCGCCGCAGGACGTAGCCTCGTCCCTCGTTCGACGGCACGACGCCGTCCGACATCAGAAACGAGGTCGCGCGAATATGATCTGCAATGACGCGAAACGCCGGCGCTGTTGCAGCAGAGGGGTTGTATTCCATCTGCACCAGATCGCCAATGGCAGCCAGAATCGGCGCAAAGAGGTCTGTTTCGTAGTTTGTAGGCGCTCCCTGGAGCACCGCCGCGAGACGCTCAAGACCTGCGCCGGTATCGATCGACGGCCGCGGCAGTGGGTGCTTCGCGCCCTGGGCGTCCCTCTCGTACTGCATGAAGACAAGATTCCAGATCTCGATGATGTCGTCGGCGTCACTGTTGACCAGCTCTGCTCGCCCCTCGGCGAATGGGTCGTCACCGCGGTCGTAGTGGATCTCCGAGCATGGACCACAGGGGCCCGTTTCGCCCATCGACCAGAAATTGTCCTTGTCACCGAAGCGGAGAATGCGATCTCGGGGCGCTCCGATCTCTTCCCAAAGCGCGGCCGCCTCGTCATCGTCGGTGTAAACCGTGAACCACAGGCGCTCGACGGGCAGACCATATACCTCGACCAGGAGGTCCCACGCAAACTGAATGGCCTCTTTTTTGAAATAGTCGCCGAAGGAGAAGTTGCCGAGCATCTCGAAAAAGGTGTGGTGCCGCGCCGTGTAACCGACGTTTTCGAGGTCGTTGTGCTTGCCGCCGGCGCGAACACATTTCTGCGAAGAGCAGGCCCGGCTGTAGGACCGGCGTTCCCGCCCGGAGAAAACGTCTTTGAACTGGTTCATTCCGGCGTTGGTGAACAAAAGGGTCGCGTCACCCGCCGGCATCAGGGAGGATGACGAGGTCTTGTGATGTCCCCGCTCGACGAAGAACCTGAGGAAGGCCTCACGGATCTCGCTGCTGGTCATGGATTGCATTGTCTTGTGCCTCTCTTTCCGCGGCGAGGCGATCGACGGCCCCGCGGGCCTCCTGGGGCTCGAAACCTCGCCGGACGAGGGAGCTTATCATCCGGGCGCGGCCCTCTCTACCCCGCCACCATGAAGAAGCGGAACGAATCTCAGCCTTTCGGAGGGCTGATTCCAGAGCCCGTTCATGAAGCGCCGGCGGCAAACGCGCAGCCGATTCCGCAATCGACCCTTCTACGCCCCGCGCCCGAAGCTCGGCTCGAACTCGTGCCGGGCCCCATCCACGATCGCCTGCGCGCACCTCACCGAAGCGCACCGCAATCCGGCGATCATCGAGGTAGCCCAACTCCCGACACCTCTCGAGCGCAGTTTCGACGGCCTCCGGCGCATGCCCTTTGCGACGCATCTTGCGCTTCAACTCTTCGAAAAAATAGTCTCTCCGCCCGAGCATTTTCAGGGCCGCGGCATACGCTCTGCGGTGTTCTTCCTTCACCCGTCCTTGTTCCCGAACTCGAATGGAGACTCCTCTGAGAAGGGGTCGAGGCCCTGCTCGCCACCGAGCTCGAGCACGCCGTCCATTTCTTCTCGCGACACATCCGACGTGCTCTGAATACCCTGGATCTTGAGCTTGAACTCGTCGGGGTTCGTTGCTCTGCGCAAGGCCTCCTCGAGCGTGATGAGCCCGTTCTTGTACAACAGGTACAGACTTTGGTCGAAGGTCTGCATGCCGTACTGAGAGGTTCCTTGAACAATGGCGTCGCGGATGAGCTTGGTCTTTTCTTTGACTTCGACACACTCCCGGATGTAGCCGGTCGAGATCAGAACCTCGATCGCCGGGATCCGGCCCAGGCCATCAGCCCGCGGCAGGAGCCGCATCGAGATGATGGCCTTGAGTACGGCCGACAGCTGAATCCTGATCTGCTTCTGTTGGTGAGGAGGGAAAACTGAAATGATCCGGTTGACGGTCTCCGTTGCATCGAGGGTATGCAGGGTCGACAGCACGAGGTGGCCGGTTTCAGCCGCAAGCAGCGCCGTTTCGATCGTTTCATAATCACGCATCTCACCAACCAGGATGACATCCGGGTCCTGCCGGAGCGCGGACCTGAGGGCGAGGGGGAAGTTCTTCGTATCAACCTCGATCTCGCGCTGGTTGACGATTGACTTTTTGTCGCGGTGGAGGAACTCGATCGGGTCCTCGATCGTCATCACGTGCTCGACGCGCCGGCTGTTGATGTGGTCGATCATGGCGGCCAGGGTGGTCGACTTTCCCGAACCGGTGGTCCCCGTCACCAGGACGAGGCCTCGCTGCTCCTCGCAGATCTTTTCCAGCACCGGCGGCAGCATCAGCTCACGGAAGTTCAGGATTCGCGACGGGATAAGGCGCAGGACCAGGCCGACCGACCCACGCTGTTGGAAGATGTTGACACGGAATCGTCCGAGGCCCGGAACGGAGTAAGCGATGTCGGTTTCGAGATTGGCCTTGAATCTTTCTTTCTGGCGTGAGGACATCATCGAGAACGCCATCGCAATGGTGTCCTCCTGCATCAGGCGTTTGAACTCCGTCAGCAAACCCAGCTTGCCGTCGATCCTGGCCACAGGATGGGCACCGACCTTGATATGTACGTCGGATGCCTTCCTCTCCGCAGCAACCTTCAGGATGTCGTTGATGTGCATCCGTTCCTCCTCGGGAGCTTGATCTCCTTTAGTGTAGCGCGACTCGATTGCCGATCGTATGTCACCGATCACAGCTATCGCAGGCTGTGACGAGCAATACCGGATACACTTCCCCGGTGACGAGCCCGGTTCTCATCCTCCTTGCGGCGTACGGCGTCGCCGTCGTGGCGTTGTCGAGGAGCGCACGATCCAGCTCAACCGGCGAGTTTCTGCTTGCAGGCCGCACTCTCACCCTGCCGGCGTTTGTCGCCACCCTGGTCACCACCTGGTACGGCGGCATCCTGGGAGTCGGCGAGTATGCCTGGAGATTCGGAATCTCCAGCTGGGTGGTTTTCGGCCTCCCCTACTATATTGCAGCTCTGGTATTCGGCATCTGGCTCGCACCGCGTCTGCGTCGCTCAGGGGCCGTATCCATACCGGAGATGCTGACCACGGCCTACGGTTCGACGGCCGGCCGGGTCGGCGCGCTCGGCATCTGGTCCGCAACGATCCCGGTTGCTTATCTCCTGATGCTCGCCACTTTGGTTCACCAGGTGACGGGCTGCTCGATGCTGGTGGCCACGGCGCTCTGCGCCACCTTCTCAGCCCTCTACGTCGGCGCTTCCGGTTTTCGCGCCGTCGTGCGCACCGACGCATTGCAGATGGTGCTGATGTTCGGTGGCTTTGCCATGCTCCTCCCGGCAGCGTTGTCCCACATCGGTGGCCTGGGAGCTCTCTGGCAGGAGCTGCCGGAGCCACACCGGTCCTGGGACGGCGGGCTCGGGTGGCAGGCGGTCGTGGTCTGGTACCTCATCGCCTTTCAGACGGTTGTCGAACCGACGTTCTACCAACGCGTATTCGCCGCCAGATCACCGAGAACGGCACGCAACGGGGTTCTGATCTCGGTAGGGTTGTGGGCCGTTTTCGACTTTTTATCGGTCACCACCGGTCTTGCCGCGCGGGTCTTGCTGCCCGATCTGAACGATCCCCTTGCCGCCTACCCCGCCCTCGCTGAAACGGTGCTGTCGCCCTGGCCGGCGGCCCTCTTCACGGTGGCCCTCTTCGCCATCGTCATGTCGACGCTCGACTCCTACCTCTTTCTGGCGGCCTCGACATTCGGCCACGATTTCGGGACCACCTCGAGGCCCGGTTCGGACCGGCGGAGGATCCGTATCGGCCTCGTAATCTCGGCCTTTTTGGCATCCGTCGGCGCCCTCGTCTTTACCTCGGCCATTCAGATCTGGCACCACGTCGGGTCCGTGCTCACCGCCTCCCTGATGGTGCCACTCCTGGCTATTCAGCTGCCCGGCACCTGGCGCCCGTCTCCGTTTGCGGCGATCGCGGCGATGCTTGCAGCAGCCGCAACGGCGATCGCCTGGATCATCGGGGGCGAATCTGGTCTCTACCCCCTCGGTATCGAGCCTGTGTTCCCCGCACTCACGGTGTCGTTGCTGATCTGGTTCGTGGACCTGGTCCGCCGGTCAGGCCAGCACCACTGAGAAGAGGATCGTAAAGAAATGCAGGATGCTCCCGGCGAGAACGAAGAGGTGCCACACCAGATGGCCGTACGGCAGACGCCTCCAGCCGTAAAAAATCAACCCGAGCATGTAACAAAGCCCCCCGCTGACCAGAAGCACAGTCGATGTCGTGCCGAGCAAAGCGAACATCGGCCGGGCGACGGCGACGACCAGCCAACCCATGCCTACGTAGAGGACCAACTCGACCCACCTCCGGCGCTCACTGGCTGTCGCCGTGACGAGTAGCCCGACGACGGCAAGGAACCATATGGCGCCAAAGAGCACCCAACCCCTGGGCCCGGTGAGGGTGACCAGGGCAAGCGGTGTATAGGTTCCGGCGATCAGGAGGTAGATCGCCGAGTGGTCGAGCACGCGGAAGATACGCTTGGCGCGCGGGGACGGCAGCGCATGGTACAGGGTGGAGGCCGCGTACAAAAGGATGAGCGTTGCGCCGAACACGGTGACTGAGACAATACGCAGTGCTCCGCCATTCAGGGAGGCCAACGTCACCAGAAGAGCCAGGCCGCCAGCGCTCAACATCCAACCGACACCGTGGCTCACGGAGTTGGCGATTTCTTCGCCCCAGGAATAGATATCGCCTGTCTTCGCCACCATCTGAATGATCGTATCAGGTTTCGCCACGACGCGGCAATTGCGAAGAGGCCGGCGCAACCAACCCCGGCACGCTACGTATGAGCTGGTATCCACCCGGATGACCTTCTGGCATCGGGAAGGAAGGAACAGCAATGAAGAAAATCGTGATCGGGGTCGTTTTGATCATCGTCATCGCGGCAATCGGATACACGGTCGCAACGAGAGGCAAGAACCCAAACGCTCTCTCCGTCGAGATCGAACCGGTCCAGAGACGGGAGATCGTCGAGACCGTGAGCGCAACCGGGAAGATCCAACCGAATACCCAGGTCAACATTTCCGCCGACGTGTCCGCCAAAATCACCCACCTCGCGGTCAAAGAGGGCGACTGGGTGGAAAAGGGCGCCCTCCTCGTCGAGCTCGATAGCGAGCGTTACCTTGCGGCAGTCGAAAGCTCGGAAGCGAATCAGCGCGCCTCCAGAGCCAACGCGGATCTTGCTCGGGAAAACATGAACAAGGCATCGAAAGACCTGGCGAGAACGAAGGAACTCTTCGCCAAGAACCTCGAGTCGCAGGCCGTTCTCGATACGATCGAGGCTGCGGCGGAGGTCGAGAAGGCGCGCTACCAGGCGACTCTCAATCAGGTCGAACAGGCGACTGCTTCACTCAAGCAGATGAAGGATGATCTTGCCAAAACAACAATTTACGCACCCCTGACGGGAACGGTCAGCCAGCTCAACAAGGAAGCTGGAGAGATTGCGCTCGGCTCTCAATTCCAGGAAGACGTGATCATGGTGCTGTCGAACCTGACCGCGATGGAGGCACTCGTCGAGGTTGACGAAAACGACATTGTCTCAGTCGCCGTAGGGGACGCCGCCCGCGTTGAGGTAGATGCCCTGCCCGACATCGAGTTTGCGGGCGAGGTCACCGAGATCGCCAATACGGCAATGGTCACGGGCTCGGGAACCACAGACCAGAAGACCGAGTTCGAGGTCAAGATCACGATCACCGATCCGTCACCCAAGCTCAGACCCGGCATGACCGCGAGTGCGAAGATCGTCACAGAGGTCCGCGAGAACGCCATCAGCGTACCGATCCAATGCGTCGCCGTGCGCACTCCCGAGCAGATAGGAGCAGCGGAACCCGACCCGAGCGATGAGGCCGCCGAACCACGTTTCCTTCCGGACAAGGAGGGTTTCGTCGAGGTGGTGTGGGTGATCGACAACACGGTCGCCAAGGCACACCAGGTCGAGCCTGGCATCCAGGGCGAAACCCATATCGAAATCATCTCCGGTCTCGAGGAGGGCGACGAGGTCGTGACGGGTTCCTATAGAGCGATCAGCCGCGACCTGAAAGACGGCGCAGAAATCACTGTCGGAGGCCCTCCGCCGGCGGCGAGCCGGGGATAAGCCAATGAGCTTGACAGCGCGCAAGGTCGTCAAGACATACGCCATGGACAGTGTCGAGGTGCATGCCCTGCGCGGCGTCTCCTTCGATGTTACCGACAACGAGTTCGTCGCGATTATGGGGCCATCGGGATCCGGGAAGTCGACGATGATGAACATCATCGGTTGTCTCGACACCCCGACATCGGGTGACTACGTCCTCGACGGCGAGGCTGTCAGCGACCTGTCCGAAGACCAACTGGCGGCAATTCGAAACCGCAAGATCGGCTTCGTATTCCAGACCTTCAACCTCCTCCCCCGCTCCGACGTCTTCCACAACGTCGAGCTGCCCTTGATCTACAGCGGCATCGGCCCTTCGCGAAGGCGGCATCTGACGGAGGAGGCCATCGAGAGCGTCGGCCTCACCGACCGGGCCTCACACAAGCCGAACCAGCTCTCCGGCGGACAACGGCAACGCGTCGCCATCGCCAGGGCGCTTGTCAACCGGCCGTCGATCATTCTCGCCGACGAGCCAACGGGGAACCTCGACACGGCGACCGGCCAAGAGATCATGGAGATCTTCGCCAGGTTGCACCGGGAGGGCAATACGATCCTGCTGGTGACCCACGAAGACGAGATCGCACGCCACGCTCACCGGGCCATCAAACTTCGAGACGGCATGATCGAGAGTGATGTGGCGGCGTAGAGTTAGGAGCTTTCAGCTCAGCCTCTTGCGATATTCCTGGGGCGGCGGCCGGGAGTAAATCCCGGCCCTACGGTTATTATTGTAGGGACAGGGTTTACCCCTGTCCGCGGATTCT